>CAYQWD010000157.1:5191-6510 GCA_964420955.1 uncultured Paludibacter sp.
CTTTACCAATTTCAACAGAATTATCAGTAACAATTTTGGGAAATGCAACTAACGATTCTGTTTCTGTGATAACTTTCAGACCATTATTTCTGATTACTTCCAAATTCTCACCTCTTGAAATAAAAGAAATTTCAACATTCGGATTGTTAAAATACTTGCGGGCAAGTAAGCCACCATAATATCCTCCTACTCCTCCGATTCCTGTAATTAGTATTTTAATATTTTTATTCATCAAATAATCAAAGCAATAGTAATCTTTGTAACACGATAAAAATTGTATGATTATGAAATTGTAACATGTTCGGCAAAAACATTATGCTGTAAAAAAACTGCTGCTGATTCAGAGAATTTATTGGCAGACTCTGTTGTGAGATATTTGATTTTACCATTTTTTCTGCACTTTATATCCATTTCAGGATGCCTTTTCAGATAATCCTGTAAACTTACAGCCACTAATTCGCCCTGCGAAATAACTCTTATTTTGTCTGATAAAAATTGCTGAATCTTATGCTGAATAAGCGGGTAATGAGTACATCCTAAAATCACGGTATCAATATCATTATCAAGATTCATTAAGTTTTCAAGATTTTTTTTGATAAAGAAATCCGCTCCTGAAGTATTATGTTCATTATTTTCAATAAGTGGAACCCACATGGGACAAGGTTCAGAAGTAACAATAATTTCAGGATTTATTTTTCGGATTTCGAGAGGATATGAACCTGAAAGAACTGTTCCCTGAGTTGCAAGTAATCCGACATGTTTGGTATTTGTTATTGTACCAATCTTTTCTACGGTTGGTCTGATAATTCCAAGTACCCTTCTTGCAGGGTCTATTTTTGGCAAATCTACCTGCTGTATAGTTCGCAAAGCTTTTGCAGAGGCTGTATTGCAGGCAATTATCACCAGATGACATCCGGCTTCGAAAAGATATTTCACGCATTGAAGCGAGTATTGATACACTACTTCGTATGAACGCGAACCATAAGGAGTACGTGCATTATCTCCAAGATACAAATAATCATATTGTGGCAGATATGTTCTTATACTTTCGAGAATTGTTAATCCTCCATATCCTGAATCGAAAACTCCAATGGGACCTTCAGATTTCATGCAATTTTCTTTTTTTATATTCGAATTGTCTTTATACAACTATTTTTTTCAAATCAATCAAGCATCGTACCTGAATTATTCGACATTTGAACCATTTTATCATATTCAGCAGGAGATAAATCGAGAAAAAAGAAATTCATAGGATTAACAGGTTTACCTCTGTGATGAACTTCGTAATGTAAATGTGGTCCGGTGGATTTACCTGAATT
>CAYQWD010000158.1:0-6504 GCA_964420955.1 uncultured Paludibacter sp.
TCAACCAAAGGTGTATTCACCGCTATGATTATTTCGGCAATTGTGCTTGGAGTAGTTCTTTACGGAATTATTCCCGGATTTGTGGAAGTTGCATCGTGGTTCGAACTGTTTTTTGTAAACACAATGGGAATGCCGTTTAATACTGGAGTTTTTGTATATATTGCACTAACAATAGCAGCTCTTACTTGGGCAATTTACGAAACCGGCAATGTTCGTAACACAACATTAATGGCTGTATCCTACGTATTGGCAGTAACACTGGTGGGTATTCCGTTTTTTGGATCAAATATTTTTCTGGGCATTATTATCATTGCAGGTTTGGCTGCATTTTTCTATTTCAAACGGAATATTATAAGTTCACGTTGGCTCAATACGTCTATTGTGATGATTGCACTTGTTTTAATTGGTTATTCAACTTATGCAGTAATTGTAATACGTTCGGCTGCAAATCCACCAATGGATCAGAATTCACCCGATAATGTTTTTGCATTGAAGTATTATCTTAATCGTGAACAGTATGGCGACCGTCCGCTTCTGTATGGAGCTGTTTACAATGCACCTGTAGAGTTACGCATTGAAGGCAACATGTGCATTCCTGTTGAAGAAAAAGGCGATGCACAATATGTTCCCAAACCTAAAACATCGGCAAATGATAAAGATGAATATATGATGATTGGTTATAAAACCAAATATAAAATGGATGAACGGTTTAATATGCTTTTTCCGCGTATGTACAGCACTACACCTTCGCATATTGAGGCATATAAAAATTGGGCTGATATAAAAGGAACGCAGGTAACTTTTGATTACTGCGGACAGCAACGAACAGAAATTAAACCAACTTTTGGAGAAAATCTGAAATTCTTCTTCTCCTATCAGTTAAATTTTATGTATTGGAGATATTTTCTCTGGAATTTCAGTGGAAGACAAAACGATATTCAGAGTGTGGGTGAAATTGACAGAGGAAACTGGATAACAGGTATTAATTTTATCGATAAAGTATTGGTTGGAGATCAAACCAATTTACCTCCCGAACTTGCCGAAAATAAAGGACGGAACAAATATTATATGTTACCTCTGCTACTTGGAATTCTCGGAATATTGTTTTTGATAAACTCAGGCAGAGAAGGAAAACATAATTTCTGGATAACCATGCTTTTATTTGTACTGACAGGTATTGCCATCGTTGTTTATCTCAATCAAACACCTTATCAGCCGCGCGAACGCGATTATGCGTATGCAGGTTCGTTTTATGCATTCAGTATCTGGATTGGTTTGGGTGTGCTTTTCATTATTAAATATTTTGAGAAATATTTGCCAAAAACTCTTGCTGCTCTGATAGTTACAGTGATATGCCTTGGTGTTCCTGCACTTATGGCTTCGGAAAACTGGGACGACCACGACCGTAGCAATCGCTACGTTGCACGCGATTTTGGACACAATTATTTAGCTTCGTGCCGGCCTAATGCAATTATTTTTTCGAATGGCGATAACGATACTTTCCCGCTTTGGTACAATCAGGAAGTTGAGGATGTACGTACTGATGTTAGAGTTTGTAATTTGAGCTATCTTCAAACCGACTGGTATATTGACCAAATGAAACGTGGAGCTTATCTTTCACAACCATTGCCTATTAGCTGGAAACCTAAGGATTATGTTTCAGGCAAAAACGAAGTTATTTGGGTTGACGACCAGATAAAAGAACCTCTGAATATCAATACAGCCTTTGATTTTTTACTGTCGGAAGACCATAGAACTAAACAAAACGGAGAATCGTATTTACCTGCACAGAATTTGTTTTTACCGGTCGATGTTCAACAGGCTGTAAAAACTGGAACAGTGTCTCCTGAACGTGCCGGCGAAATCAATCCTCGAATTGATATAACTGTTAATCGTCGTTTAACAAAAAGCGAATTAATGGTGCTTGAAATGCTCCGAACTAATAACTGGGAACGCCCCATTTATTTTGCGGTAACTGTTGGTGATGATTATTACCTTGGATTGAGCGATCATTTTGAACTTACAGGTATGGCTTATCAGATTGTTCCAACCGGAGTGAAAGGCACGGGACCTCAGGTAAATACCAAAGAAATGTATGAAAACATGATGACCAAATTCCGTTTTGGTGGAGTTGATAATCCAAAAGTTTATCTTGATGAGAATACATTACGTATGTGTCGCACTCATCGTATGATGTTTTCGCAATTAGTTTCGGCTCTTTACAATGAAGGCGATTCTGTTCGTGCATTAAAAGCTTTGGAATATTGCAACAAGGTTTTACCTGCATATAATATCCGTCATGATTATGTTTCGACTGTTCTGGCAGAATACCATTATAAATTAGGACAGATTAAACAAGGCGATGAAATTATGGATGCCGTTGCAAATGATTGTGTGAAAAACCTCGAATGGTATTTCGGTTTGGGTACTTCGCACTACAACAGTGTAAAAAATCGTATCAGTCATAATCTTGCAGTGCTTAATCAGGTATTGCGTATTTGCGATCAGGAAAAACAGAAAACAATATTCGACAAATACATGCCCGTTTATATGCGATATGCTCAATCAACAGAATTTAAATGAGATTTCAGATTCCAGTTTGGTTGCGTTTTTTTGAAAATGATATAATTTGGCGAATGAAAACAAAGTCGAAAGTGATTTATCTCACTTTCGACGATGGACCTGAGCCGAATGTTACGCCTCAGATTCTTGATATACTTGATGAATTTGGTTGGAAAGCAACATTTTTTTGTGTAGGTGAAAATGTGAAAAAAAATCCGGAACTCTTCTTGGAAGTAGTCAACAGAGGACACAAGGTCGGAAATCACACCTATAACCATTTGAGAGGATTTTCTAACAGTACAGCCGATTATGTAAAAAACGTACTTAAAGCAACAGAATATATTAAAAGTACTTTATTCAGGCCACCTTATGGCAGAATTACTTACAAGCAATATAAGGCGTTAAAAAAAGAATATCAGGTTGTAATGTGGGATGTTTTAACCTACGATTACGATGCTAAACTAACGCCCGATAAGGTTTTCAGAATTGTAAGAAAAAACATGAGGGAAGGTTCAGTGGTGGTTTTTCACGACTCGCTTAAAGCCAAAAACAATGTTCTGAATGTTTTACCGCGTGCACTTCAATTTTGGAAAGAAAACGGTTATCGCTACGAACTATTTTAATAATTAACAGTGAAAGAATCGGTTTTACATTTTATCTGGCAATACAAATTATTTACTTCAACTGCACTTCGCACTACCCACGGCGATACGGTTGAAGTAATTGATACCGGAAAACCCAATAAGGATGCCGGACCCGATTTTTTCAATGCAAAAATTAAAATAGGCGATACACTTTGGGCGGGAAATGTAGAAATTCATACTTATGCCTCTGATTGGAACCGCCATAATCATTTTTCTGATAAAACGTACGAAAATATTATTCTGCATATTGTAAAATTTGCCGATACTGAAATTTACCGACCCAACGGCGAGAAAATTCCCCAACTCGAAATTGTGTATCCTGTTAGTATTGATCAGAATTACGAAAGCTTGCTTACTGCCAGATTATGGATTCCATGTGCAGCTAAAATTCATGCTGTTTCTTCCATTTTATTCAACAGTTGGAAAATAGCATTGCTAACCGAGCGGCTTGAACAAAAAACCCGTCGGATTAATGAGTTGCTTACGGAAAATACAATGAATTTCGAGGAAGCATTTTATATTACTTTGGCAAAAAGTTTCGGATTTGGTACTAATGGAGAAGTTTTTGAAGCGCTTGCACGTGCATTGCCTTTAACAATTTTGGCAAAACATAAAAATAATCTGTTCCAAATAGAGGCTTTATTATTCGGTCAGGCAGGTTTATTGAATGAAATCAGCAGTGATGAATATGAATCAACTCTTTACAGAGAATATGCTTTTCTGAAAATTAAATACGGACTTCAAACTCTGGAAGGCAGTAGATGGAAATTGTTAAGAATGCGTCCGGTGAATTTTCCGTATATTCGTATCGCACAGTTTGCAGCGCTTATACATAATTCTACAAAACTTTTCTCGAAAATTACCGCAAATCCAGATTTAAAAAATATTTCGTCATTATTCGATACTCAAATATCTGAATACTGGCATACGCATTATCATTTTGGAAAAGTAGCTAACAATAAAAATAAGAAACCGGGAATTTCATCGGTTTATGGTATTATAATTAATACAATTGTGCCTTTTTTGTTTACTTTTGCCCGTTGGAAAGGAAATGAAGAATTAAAGGAAAAAGCAATAACATTATTGGATGAAATTCCGGCTGAAAACAATGCAATTATATCAGGCTGGAAAGCATTAAGTATTAAAGTGGAAAATGCCGCTGATTCGCAAGCGCTGATTCATCTTAAAAAAAACTATTGCGATGATAAAAAATGCCTGCGATGCCGTGTAGGATTAAAAGTATTAACGGTTTGAGGGTTTATTGTTAAGTTGTAATTTTTATGTGAAGCTAATGAAAAAACTAAAATACATATTATTTTTTCTGATTTTTTTAGCATTTTCAATTGTTCTTTTTCAGTCGTGTGCTAACCGAGCACAAGGACCTACGGGCGGACCCAAAGACGAAACTCCACCAAAAGTTTTAAAATCACTGCCTGCAAACGGAGCGTTAAATTTCAAAAAAAAAGAAATTCATATCTATTTTGATGAGAATGTTACGGTTGAGAAAGTCATGGAAAATGTAATAATTTCACCACCTCAGCCCAAACAACCCGAAGTGAAAGGAAACGGTAAACATATTTTAGTGCGCTTTGAAGAAGACCTTGCTGACAGTACAACCTATACCGTAAATTTTGGCAATGCCATAGTTGATCTGAACGAAAAAAATCCGTTGAAAGATTATCGTTTTTCATTTTCGACAGGCAGTGAAATCGACACGATGAAAATTTCAGGCATAGTCCTGAATGCAGAAGACTTGAATCCCGTGGCAGGAATTGTGGTTGGAATTCACAGAGATAATAATGATTCGGTTTTCGGAAGTAAAACTTTGTTGCGCATTGGCAAAACCAACGACGAAGGTCGTTTTGTGATTGACAACGTGAAGGCAGGAAAGTATAATGTTTTTGCACTTTCCGATCTTAATCAGGATTACATTTATCAGGAAGGTGAGAATCTTGCTTTCCCTGATACAATGATTAATGCCGGTGTACACTTTGAGTTAAAAAAAGACACAGTTTGGAAAGATTCTGTTACAATCGATACCATTAAAATACAAAAAAAATCGCTATTTTATCCAAATAATGTGTTGCTGCGCTTGTTTAAAGAAAGCAATAAACGTCAGTATCTAATTAAAAATGAACGAAAATCTGCTCATAATTTTACTTTGTTTTTCAACAGGGAACAAACGGAATTGCCAGCAATTAAACCTGTAAATTTTAACTGGGACGGAAAGTTTGTTGTACAGAAAAATCTTACATTAGATACGCTTACTTACTGGATAACTGATTCGCTTGTGTTTTCAAACGATACACTTGAAATGATGGTAAGCTATAACATTTCCGATTCTGTTTCGAAAATTGAAATGAAAACAGATACCTTGGAAGCAATTTTTCGACGACCGCGAACAACGCAACGCGCAACCTCAGCACAGCAAAATACCAACAATAATGAACTGCAAAAATTTAAATTTTCTGCAAATGCTATATCTGAATTTGATGTTTACAGACAACTGCTTTTAAAATTCGATTCCCCGCTTGCTACTTGCGACACTCCGCTTGTAAAACTTTCGGAAAAAATAGATACAATTCTCAAACCTTTAAAATTTCTTTGGAGGCAAGCAGATTCAACACGAATGCTTTATTTAGTTGACCATAAATGGCAGCATGGTAAAAGTTATGTTCTTAATGTGGATTCGGCTGCTTTTCGAAGTGTTTATCAAAAATTAAATGATAAATACACAACGCAGTTTAAAATTAAACCTGCCGACCAATATACAACACTTAATGTTTTAATTTCACCCTTCGATTCACTTGCAGTTATTCAAGTGCTCGATTCGAAAGATAAACCGATAGTAACAAAACCTGCCGAAAAAAGAGGTGCAAAATTCAATTATCTTGCTCCAGGCGATTATTATTTACGACTTTTTATTGATAAAAACACAAATGGGAAATGGGATTCAGGCAATTATCGCAAAAAAATTCAACCCGAAGAAGTTTTTTATTATCCCAAAAAACTTAGTCTGAGAGCAAATTGGGAATTTGAAGAAAATTTGAATTTATCCGAATTACCTCCCTTAACCGAGCAGAAACCCCTCGAATTGAGAAAAACAGCCGTTAAGGCTGGAAAGTAAAGATTAAATTTTTTCTTCGTTACAAATTCAGATTTAAAAGTTAAGCACACAACTTATTATTTGCAGATATCTTAATGCAATTTTTACTTCCAATGATCCTTAAGTTGTAAATTTAAATTTTTTCACTACTAACCGACTAAACATCTGAGATTCTTCGCTACGCTCTGAATG
>CAYQWD010000159.1:0-5972 GCA_964420955.1 uncultured Paludibacter sp.
GCCATTTTGAAGCCAAACTGTCAGAGTTAAACTCATCTCTTATTGGATCAGCAGCTACAGGTGTCCATGGCAAATTCGGACGATGCTGTTGCATTAAAATCCTTCCTTCACCCACATTAAAAACAGGCGTATCATCTTCAAAATTTACTTTACTCAAAAAAGTTTCGCGCGACAAAGGTACTTCGCCATCAATCATACGCTTGGCAAGTGACACAGCCCACCATTCGCCGTTTTGTGTTTGTACCAAATCGGCATGTCCCACAGCCTGAATGGGATAATTTTTGCCTAACTGCCGGTGCGATAAAACCGGATTTATTTTATCCGCCTGATATTTACCCAAAACTGAATCGGCGTGATGCGCTGTAACTGCATGATACAAATCGGTACCTCCTTCGGCCATTAACAGCAGGTACTTTCCATTAATTTTGTAAATGTGAGGCCCCTCAGCATATCCGGCATTCGAAGCATGACCGTAAGTGAGTATTTTTCGTTCACCAACCAGTTTCTGCTGTTTCAGATCAAGCTCCTGACCCCAAACAGCACATTGTCCCGACCACGATTTTTTAAAATCCCAACGATTTCCTGTATAGTAGCATTTCCCGTTATCGTCCCAAAATAACGAAGCATCAATACCCGGTGCATCTCTTAGCCAAACCGGATCAGACCACGGACCAGCCGGATTTTTTGCTGTAAGATAGAAATTACCACCACAATCGGACGCAGTTGAAATAAGATAAAACACCCCTTCGTGATAACGGATTGTAACTGCCCAAACGCCATTCTTATCTTTAACACCTTCAAAATTCAATTGATTTTTGCGGGTAATTCCGTGCCCGATAAGCTTCCAGTTAACCAAATCCTTACTATGATATACCGGAATTCCCGGAAACCAGACAAAGGATGATGTTACCAGATAATAATCGTCGCCCACCCGGCACACGGATGGATCGGGATTGAAACCCGATAGAATCGGATTATTAAATGTTTTAGGTACGTTTTGAGACATTAACAAATCCATTTTATAGAATGAGAAATTCCATATAAAATAGAATGTAATAATCAGTATAATCTTATATTTCATTGGTATTTTTCGACTTACTATTATTATAAGCTAATTAAAACAAGGTAACTTAATTACTATTTATTTGATTATCTCTAATTCATTTATTAATATCCACACAAAACGGCACAGCAGGCAGTCCTTCTGAGTTAACTAAATTCGGCATTGCTGTTTCGTGCCAGCCAAAGCGCACTGCTTTAGGATTTTTAATTTCAGGATGCCAAACAACCACTTTGTCATTGTCTTTTATTTCAGCTAAAGCAGGAAAAAATGCTCCCGCCTGATTCGATATTTCGAACCAAACAAGACGACGTTTATCATTGGTTTTTAAACCTTTAGCACAATGTTCGAAATTTACGACAATGGAATCGTTCACCGCAATTGCATTTTTCATTCGTGGCCCTGACCAAACAGTTTCTGTAAAATTATAGGTTTTCGCAAATGCCAAACGGGCAAGGCGCTCACCCACAATCCATTTATACGAAGGATGAATATCCTTTATATCATCAATTAAATCGGAAATGACAACAAACCCAGAATTATCGATTTGCTTTTCGGCTGCAATTTGGAGTTGCCAAAACTCAGGCAACGTGGCAGCAGTTACAGGATTTGAACTACCTCTGTGCAAACGGTCGGAATAAATATGCGGCCCAATTAGCACATAATAAAACGGACTGTTGGGCAGATTGAATTCTTTCCGCCAGCTTTCTGCCAGCAATTTCATTTTTTTATCGTAGTGTGTATCCGTTATTCCACAATTAGATTCTCCCTGATACCATAAAAAACCTTTCAGTGCGAATGGAGCTAAAGGTGCAATCATATAGCGATGCCAGTTTGCAGGTACATACCCATCGATTTTACCATTTGCTGATGTGTATTGTTGCGCAAAATCGGGCGATGTAGCATAGGCTGCTTTGCTCGTCCAACCTTCGATACGTGTACCTCCAATAGCAGATGTGATAATCCCAACAGGAACATTCAATTTTTCCTGAATAGCTTTTCCAAAGAAATAACCGGCAGCCGATGTATTGATTAAACTCAAACTATCAGCCACTTTCCAGGTACTTTTTTTGGTACTGTCGCGCTCCATATTAAAAACCCGAATGGATGGATTGGCTGGTTTTTTTAATTCGGCCAATCCCAAATCTTCTCCTTTTGCAGGACCTACAAAACGTTCGGGGCGCTGCATTCTGTATTCCATATTCGATTGACCCGAACAAAGCCACACTTCGCCCACAACAACATTATCGTAGATGATATTAGTCCTTTTTCCCTTTATTACCAACTGTTGTGCTGTAAAACTCGCTTTCATAGGTTTTAATACAGCTTTCCAAACACCCTGAGCATTGGCTTTAACTTTCACTGTCTGATCAGCAAAACTCACTATTATCAGTTCATTTGCAGTAGCTTTTCCCCATACAGGCACCTCACAGCCCTGCTGCAAAACCATATTCGAGGATAAAATTTGAGGAGTAGCAAGTTGAGCCCTAACATTAATAATTGCCAACAAGCAAAGTAAAAAAACAGAAGTATTATATACTTTATTCATACTATTATTTTTTTGAGTTATCCTTGAATTGAAACACATTGAAAGGATTGGCTTTACCTTTCAATCGAAGTACTACGACTCCATGTGCAGGAACTGTTTGGCTTATATATTCGTCAGTTAAAAGAGTCGATGATTTTTTTGTCCATAAATCGCGCATTATAAACCCCTGAGCAGCATCAATCCCCACTTCGGATAGCTTGAAACCTATCGTATGAGTTTCGTTGCTCCTGTTCAACAGAGCAATTACCACATCACCGCTCATAGTTGAAACCATCGGTCTTCCCCACACTTCAAAGTCACCGTTATCAATCAAACGGCGCGCCTGATATACAAAAGGGCTTTGATTAATTTCAATTAATTCTTTGTTAGTAATAATTTCTAAAGTTTGTGCTGAAATTTTAGTTAAATCGTTTCCCAATAAAAGTGGCGAGTGCATAAGACACCACATGGAGAAATGAGTTTTATCTTCATCATAAGTCATTCCTCGTCCTACCTGCAGCATATCCATATCGTTGTAATGACCGCTTGATGCATACATCCACAAGTCCGCATTTTTATCAATTGCATTCATTACCGAATTAAAATTATTTCGCAAATCGCTTGAAATACGCCATGAGTTTGCGATTGTTGTAACCCAAGCGCCAGGAAACTGCCAACGACACACGTTATAATTTACCGAAGGCTTTATTTTCCGAATTAGTTCTCCGATTTGTGTATAACGTGTTTGGTCATCCAATCCAAGCCAATTTCCACCACACCAGTCCACTTTCAAATAGTCATAATTCCATTCTTCAAAAAAAAGGCGCAAATCCTGCTCATCGTGTCCGTAAAGTCCCATACCTGCACCTATTGTATCTTTATCGTAGTGCGAAGCACAAGTATTAATTCCGGCATCGGAATAAATGCCAGCTTTTAGTCCTTTACTGTGAATGTATGCAGCAAGACTTTTCATCCCATTGGGAAAACGCGTAGGATGTGATAACAATCTACCCTTTTCATCGCGACCGCCAAAAAATCCATCATCGATATTGATAAATTTATATCCGCTCTTAATCAAACCTGATCTAACCATTGCATCGGCTTGTGCTTTAATAATGTCTTCACTGATATTTACATGATAGTTATTCCAACTTGCCCAACCCATTATTGGTGGTTTGTGCTTACTTTCAGAATTTTTCTTTGCTGAAACCTGAACTATGGTTAAAAAAAACAAAGCTATCAATATTAAAAATTGCTTTTTACAATTGAAATTATTCATTTTTTATTCAGATTTACCGGTATTTCAAATTCATATTTACCCGATCCCATTTTTTTTACTTCGCTTGTGAAAGGAAGATATATGCTGGCTGTCGTATTGACAGGAATGATGGTTGAGAGTTTTAACTTTTCATCAGTGAAACTCCAATTCACTAAAACATCCCCATAAGGTGTTGAATACGAGCACTTCACCCATTTTATTGAAGAATCTGGCATTGGTTTTAAAACAATATGCTTATATCCGGAATGAACACTATCCGTTTGTATTCCAGCCATTTTTGAATACATCCAACTTCCGATAGCGCCATACGCATAATGGTTAAACGAATTCATGCTGCTAGTTTGAAAAGTGCCATCAGGTTTTATTCCATCCCAACGTTCCCAAATGGTAGTTGCGCCTTTCGTTATGGGATACAACCACGATGGATAAGTTTTTTGAAGCAATAATTTATATGCAATATCGTTCTCCCCATTTTCAGAAAGTGCATGACATAACAAAGGAGTTCCTAAAAAACCAGTGGAGAGGTGATATTTTCTATCAATTATATCCTGTTTGAGATATTCAACTGCTTTTTTTACCAAACTATCGGGTAATAATTTAAACTGAATCGCCATGGCATAAGCAGTTTGAGAATTTGAGCTCAATCTGCCAGATGATGTCAAATATTCATGCTGAAAAGCCTGTTTTATGTTTTGAAATAATGTGTTATATTTCAATGCATCCTGCTTTTTACCTAGAATGGTCGCAGCTTTTGCCAGCAAACTGGTGGAATAGGCAAAATAAGCAGTTGCTACAAAATCCTTGTCGGTAAAGCCCGGTTTAGCATTCCAGTCGGTGGGATGAATAAAAAACAACCAATCGGCATATTTGGAATTTTTACGAAGTATAAAATTTTTCTCAGCCTGACTTGCAAGATAATCAACCCATGATTTCATGCTATTGTATTGATTTTCCAGAAACTGCCTATCACCTGTAGAAAGAAACATATTAAACGGTAACACGGTAGCCACATCGCCCCAACCGGTCGAGCCATATTCTTTAAAAACTGCCGGAACTACATGTGGCACACTTCCGTTAGGTAATTGGTCGGCTTTTAAATCTTCGAGCCATTTACGAAAAAATGAACCAGTGTTGTAAAAAAAATTGGCAGTTGATGAAAAAACCTGAACATCGCCCGTCCAACCCAATCTTTCGTCCCGTTGCGGACAATCCGTTGGAATCTCAAGAAAATTACCGCGCATTCCCCAACGGATATTGCTATGTAGTTTGTTTACTAAAGAATCAGAACAAGCAAATTGCCCTGTCGGCTCCATATCAGAATGAATAACAACGGCTTTGAAATTGTCCGGTTTTAACTGACCTTTATAATCAGTCACTTTTATATAACGAAATCCCTGAAATGTAAATTCAGGTTCAAAAATTACAGGTTTATTATCCTTAAAAATATATTTAATCCGTTGCTTTGCACTACGCAAATTATCTGTGTAAAAATTACCGGATTTATCCAGAACTTCGGAATGTAAAATGGTGATAGAATCTCCTTTGTTAGCTGCAAGCTGAAACCTGACACGACCTGTTAGATTCTGACCAAAGTCAAACACTCGTTCTTTGGAAGGCGTAATGATTTCTTTAATTACTGCTAATTCTTCGATTCTTTTCACAGGTTCACCTAAGTTATGCACAATATGATTCATCGGAATCTGTTCGGCCGAAACATTTGTCCACATTGAATCATCAAAATCCGCCAAATTCCAGTTTTCAATTTCCTTGTTAGCATCGTACACCATACCGTCGAAAATTGAAGCCGATAAAATAGGTCCTATATTGTTTTTCCATGTATTATCAGAAAGTATCAGATGCTTTTGTCCGTTTTCAAGTTCAATTTCAAGCTGATAGAGCAAAGCCAGCTTTTTTCCGTACAAGTACCAGTCCTTTCTAAATCCAAATTCGCCTCGAAACCAACCATCAGCCAACACAACTGCAGCGGCATTTTTTCCCTTCCGGAGCAATGCCGTTACATCGTAAACTTGATATTGAGTCCGATTGTTGTAACTGGTCCATCCGGGAGTAAAAATATCCGATGTTACTAATTTCCCGTTAATACT
>CAYQWD010000159.1:5996-6498 GCA_964420955.1 uncultured Paludibacter sp.
GCTTTATTAATTCTTTCGTTTAAAATAAATCCTTTACGTAAATAGGGCAATGGATTTTCCTGCTTTTCCATTTCTTTGGTTGTAGGAGTAATCCATTGTGCTTTCCATGCTGTTTGATGCATTAATCCCGTTTCCCAAAATGCAGGTTCCGACCATGCACTTTCGCGTTTTTGGTTATCCCAAACTTTTACTCGCCAGTAATAACGAGTTTTAGCCAATAATTTTTGTCCCTGATAGGAAATATTCAAACTCTTTTGGAATCCCAAACAATAGCTGAAGTTTTTCCAAACGCCGGAGCATCCATAACAATCTGTATCCGATAGGCTGTTTGAACAATATTTTTCCGGATTGTATCCTGTTTAATCTGCCAAGATAATCGTGGCTCAGTAAAATCCAATCCAATAGGATTTTTTTTGTATTCACAGCGTAAATGTTCAACATTTAAATACTGTGCGTATACCTGAAAACACACATTGAAAAATAAAAACATCAAAAGCTTTTT
>CAYQWD010000160.1:0-6231 GCA_964420955.1 uncultured Paludibacter sp.
TCTCTCATCGGAAACAAATCGGGTAATTTTGTATCCAGTTGGATAATTATTATTTTCTTCAGCTATCAATAAACCATTACCTTTGGTTGAAAGCCACAGATTTCCTTTTTCATCTTCCATAAAATGATATACATTCCCTATATTGTCAGATTTTCGGAAAACAATTTCAGGCTTTGAGCCTAATGAATGCCTGTACACTTCAGCATCGCGGTTTGCCAACCATATCAAACCATTTTTTGAAAAATAAATTGCTTTGATACCTGATGGTATTGCAGATTTATCCGGGACGTAAAAAAGAGTAAACTGCTGACGCGGAAAGCTGATACGATATACACCATCGGTGGTGGACGAAAGCCAGAGTATGTTATCACGGTCGATGGTTATTCCGTAAAAAAGTTTGCGCTGCCCGTTAAGTTTCAATTCCGGCAAATCATTCATAATGCTGTATTTTAGCGTGTTGCGATCGAAGTGAATGACCTCGCCTTCCCTGTTTAAAATAAACATACCCAAATCGCGTCCATCGCATAGCGAAATATTCCTGTTTACTTTTCCGGCGCTTGAAATGATAGGTATTTGTACATTATTAAAAGGATCATAATATATCATAAATGCCTGATTAATTTCTATCCAGAGTTTTTCATAACTGTCAATATTTAAAGCAGTAACTACATTCGCTTTACTTAATGGCACAAGAAGCCTGATATTTCCAGTTTGCTCATCAACTCCGTAAACACCCCTTCCCTCGATGGCAGCATAGGTTAGTTTATCTTTGTTGCCGGTTATATTTTGTACCAAGCCCATTCCTTCGAAAAGTCTGTTTTCAGTTACTTCGCCATTTTCAAGATCAGTTTTAAAAATAATTCCGGCTTTGCAGCCTGTCCATAGAAATAATTCTGAACTCCATGCACATGTAAGATTATTTTCATTATTTGAAACAATTTTTTTACTTATAAAATCAGGTGTTTTATTTCGTAAATTTTCACCTTTGGAGCACGAAATAATTTTGAAGTCCAAACCAATCCAGTTCAGATATTTTTTATTTTCGGTAAGGAGGTTATTTGTGAGTTTATAATCCCGTTCCGCTTGGGAATCGTACAGCAATTCAATAGTAATTTTGCCTTCGGATGTTGTTCCGGCTTTTAGCAAGTCTTTATTTTTGGTAAGCAGCAGTAGTTTTTCATCATGGGTTGGCTGAATTTTAATAATTTTCGGGCTTACATTGTACCTTTTCTTAATTTCGTTAAAAACATCTGTAAATTGCTCGAGTTTTTTATTGAACAAAAAAAGTTTATGGTCGATGGTTTTTACCCAGAGATTACCTTCTTTACTTTCAATTATTTTCTGAATTTTATGGGGCGGAATATCGGAGTTATGGCTGATTCTGTTATTATAAGTATGAAATTTCAATCCATCGAAACTACTCAAACCATACCATGTGCCCAACCAAATAAAACCTTCATGGTCTTTTACGGTACAATAAACAATATTATGAGGTAAACCTTTTTCCTGAGTATAATTTTCAACTATCAAGTTATTCGCAGCATAAGCCTTGATAAAAACGAACGATGATATTATTATCAGACAGATGAGTTGTTTCATTATTTATCTTTATGATAGTGTTTTGATACAAAAATAACTTTTTTTGCCGGGATTGGATTATTCAAGTAAAAATTTCAAGAACTTCAGATGCTTTTTTTGAGAAACATTCCGGTATACGAACAATTGCAATCAATTATTTCTTCGGGAGTTCCCTCGAAAACAAGATAACCTCCTTTTTCTCCACCTTCAGGTCCAAGATCAATGATATGATCAGCACATTTTATTACCTCGGTGTTATGTTCGATAATAATTACAGTATGTCCTTTTGCAATTAAGGCTTCAAGTGCACTTAAAAGTGTTTTTATATCATGAAAATGCAGACCGGTTGTTGGCTCATCGAACACAAAAATTGTTGGTTCGGGCTTTTCGTTTGTCAGAAACGATGCCAGTTTTACACGCTGACTTTCGCCTCCCGAAAGTGTACTGCTCGACTGACCGAGTTTTACATAGCCAATACCTACATCTTGCAGGGGTTTCAGACGTTTTACAATTCGTTTTTCTGTATTGCCACTATAAGCGCCGAAAAATTCTATTGCCTGATTAACCGTCATTTCAAGCACATCAAAAATACTGTTTCCTTTGTAAAGTACTTCCAGCACATCCTGTTTGAAACGTTTTCCGTGACAATGTTCACATTCGAGAACAATATCAGCCATGAACTGCATCTCAACTGTTACAGTTCCCTCGCCCTGACATTCCTCGCAACGACCACCCTGCGTATTGAAAGAAAAATGCGATGCCTGATAGCCCATTTGTTTTGCGAGTTGCTGATCGGCAAAAAGTTTCCGGATTTCATCGTACGCTTTTATATAAGTTACAGGATTTGAGCGGGATGATCTTCCTATGGGATTCTGATCCACAAATTCAATATCCTTTGCCAAATGCATTGAACCTTTCAGCATACCAAACATGCCTGTTCTATCGGCTATACCACCATAATGCTTTTTGAGTGCAGCATAAAACACGTTTTTCACCAGCGATGATTTGCCTGAACCACTGACGCCGGTAACAACAGTAAGTACATTAAGCGGAAACCGTACATTTATATTCTTCAGATTATTTTCGCGTGCGCCGCAAACCTCGATATAATTGTTCCATCGGCGGCGATGCTGAGGAGTTTCTATTTTTTCTTCGCCCAACAGATATTTCAATGTAAATGAATTCGAAGTTTCAATTTGAGTATTTGGCAAGGTTATATTAGAAACATTACCACAATAAACCACTTCGCCTCCTTTCCGTCCGGCATATTTTCCTATATCGATAATATAATCAGCTGCACGCATTATTTCTTCGTCGTGCTCAACAACTACAACAGTATTTCCAAGGTCGCGCAATTGTTTCAATACTTCAATCAACAAATGTGTATCTCTCGAATGTAAACCAATACTTGGTTCGTCGAGGATATAAAGTGAACCAACAAGGCTGCTACCCAGCGAAGTAGAGAGATTGATACGCTGGCTTTCACCTCCAGAAAGCGAATTCGATAGCCGGTTTAACGTAAGATAACCCAAACCAACATCAGAAAGATATTGAATTCGGTTTTGAATTTCGGTAAGTAAACGGCGCGATACAGCTGCCTGATGTTCAGTGATTTGCAGTGTCTCAAAAAAATCTTTCAGTTGAGTTACGGGCAGTAAAACCAATTCAGAAATTGATTTTCCACCAATTTTCACATAGGAAGCCTCCTTCTTCAATCTGCTGCCACGACATTCAGGACAGATAGTTTTACCCCGATATCGTGCAAGCATTACACGATACTGTATTTTATACTGATTGGATTCAAGCATATTGAAAAATGCATGCAGTCCTTCGAAGTACTGATTTCCTGTCCAAAGAAGATTTCGTTGTTCATCGTTTAGCTCATAATAAGGTTTGTGTACAGGAAATCCAAACTTATCAGCATTGTAAATCAGATTTTTTTTATATTCGCTCATTACTTCACCCTTCCAACAAACGATAGCATCTTCGAACACCGAAAGCGATTGGTTGGGAACAACAAGATCTTCATCGATGCCGATTGTTTTTCCAAAACCTTCGCAGACGGGACATGCTCCCAGAGGACTATTAAAACTGAAAGTGTGTACTGTGGGTACTTCGAACTGCAATCCATCGGCTTCAAAACTTTTTGAAAAAATAAATCTTGCAGGATTTTGTTCTTCAAGTAACATCTCAATTAAACAAGTTCCTTTGCCCTCAAAAAAAGCAGTTTCTATCGAATCGGTAAGGCGGCTTAATCCGTTTTGTGTATTATCTACTGAAAGTCTATCTATTATCAACAACACTTCGGAAGGCGACAAATCCGGATTTTCAGAAGTTAAAAATTGCTGTATTCGAATAGGTTTTCCATCAACCATTATCCGGCTAAAACCCTGCAATAGCAAACTCTGCAGTTCCTCTTTGAGTGTACGTCCATCGGCAGGAATAACAGATGTCATTACAAAAAACGGAGTATTGACCGGATATTTCATCACAGCTTCGACAACATCCTGTGCTTCGTGTTTTTTAACAACTTCGCCCGAAACCGGCGAGTATGTTATTCCGATGCGGGCATACAGGAGTTTCATATACTCATAAATTTCGGTCGATGTTCCAACCGTCGAACGCGGATTTCGTGTATTAACTTTTTGTTCGATGGCGATTGCAGGGGGCAGATTTTTTATGAAATCAACTTCAGGTTTGCTCATTCGGCCAAGAAATTGACGCGCATAAGCCGACAAACTTTCTACATAACGACGCTGACCTTCGGCATAAAGCGTATCGAATGCCAACGACGACTTGCCTGAACCCGAAAGTCCGGTTATTACCACAAGTTTATTCTGTGGAATTTCCACATCAATATTTTTCAGATTATGTACTCTTGCACCTTTTATTATGATGTTTCGTTGATTTCCCATTGCTGCTTTAGTTAGCCATAAAAATAATTATAAAACGCTGATATACTGACTATATGTAAATTATTAAAATGGCTGATTACAAACCTGCAAAGATACGATTTATTCACTAACTGTACGAAAAAACGTTTGAGAAAAATAAATCAACCACATATTTTAGAGTTTTGTAACTTACTCAATAATTAACTGTAATTTTTTTTCAGAATTATTTCGAGAAACTGTATAATATTACATTTTTTTATGAACGATAGAAATCATTTAATAAATGAATTAATATTCATATTTCAGTTTGTGCAATAACAAAAACCAGATTATTGGATATATTTTGCATAAAATGTGTAAAATATTTTTGCAGATAAATATTTTGCAGTAATTTTGCAGCCTCAATTTTATAAATATGCAAAAAAAATATATATAAATCAGCAAAAGAACAAACCCATAACAAAAATGAAAAAAAAACGCAACCGTTTACAGATTATATCTGAGATTCTACGTTCGAGTGTTATTGGCAGTCAGGAAGAGTTACTGAAAGTACTGGCAGAGCGAAATTGCGAAATCACGCAGGCAACCCTTTCGCGCGATTTGAAACTTCTAAAAGTAGCTAAAACACCACTTGCTAATGGAGCCTACAAATATGTACTGCCTTCGTTTAACAAGCCGGTTTTACCAAAAACACCAGAGCATACTCCACTCTCATTTGGCGCAGTGCTCAGTATCGATTTTTCAGGGGTTTTGGCAGTCGTAAAAACCAAACCCGGATATGCCAGCGCCATCGCATGGGACATTGACAATAATGCAACTGAATTTATACTCGGCACAATTGCCGGAGACGATACAATTTTAATAATACCGCGCGATGGTGTAAGTCGGGAAGAAATTATTCAAGTGTTGAAAAGTATATTTGTAACTGAACCAAACTGAGAAAAAAGATACAAAACTACTATTAAGTTAAAAGTATATTATTTCAAAAAAATAAAATGAACAACGACAAAGAAGTTGATGAAATTGCTGTGTTGATTGCAAACGAAAAACATTTAAAGTATGTTGAAACCATACTGAATACGATAGCAGAAGCTGCTAAAATAAGGGGAACCGGCATAGCCCGTCGCTCGCCTGAGTACATTACTCAAAAAATAAACGAAGGCAAGGCTATTATTGCACTAAATGATAAAGAATTTGCCGGATTTTGCTATATCGAAACCTGGGGTAATAAAACGTTTGTAGCCAACTCGGGTTTGATTGTTGTGGATAAATTTCGCGGTTCGGGTCTGGCACGGCGAATTAAACGCAAAGCTTTCGAACTTTCAAGGCAGCGTTATCCGAAAGCAAAAATATTCGGACTTACAACCGGTTTGGCTGTAATGAAAATTAATTCCGAACTTGGATATAAACCTGTTACTTTCTCTGAATTGACGATTGATGAGGCATTCTGGAAAGGATGTGAAAGCTGTGTGAACTACGATATACTACAGCGAACCAATCGGCGTCATTGCCTTTGCACCGGCATGCTTTACGACCCTGAAAAGGAAGAAAAAGATAAAAAATCAGACTGAAAAACTGTATTTAAAAACATTATTTATTCATAATTATATAAACTGTTCAGGGAACAAAAAGTAAAAATTCAAACAGGAATAATAACATATCTTTTCCTGCTTCCTTTCTGACTTTTGTCTTTACTCTTTGCTCTTTGTTCTTAACTCCTTGTTCTAAATAAAATGAAAGAAAAAGTATTATTAGCTTT
>CAYQWD010000160.1:6241-6495 GCA_964420955.1 uncultured Paludibacter sp.
GTGGACTCGACACTTCGTTTTGCGCCATGTATCTGGCTAAAGAAAAAGGCTACGAAGTACATACAGCTGTTGCCAACACAGGAGGCTTCAGCCCTGAAGATTTAAAATTGATTGAAGATAAAGCATACCGGCTTGGCGCAAAATCGCATGTGGCGCTTGATATTACTAAAGAGTATTACGAGAAAAGCATCAAGTACATGGTTTTTGGAAATGTACTCCGCAATGGAACTTATCCGATTTCGGTTAGTTCCGAA
>CAYQWD010000161.1:0-6489 GCA_964420955.1 uncultured Paludibacter sp.
AAAACACCAGCATCGGCTGCTGCTTTTATCTGAAGGTCTTCAGCATTGTTTTCGGAAAAAGTCTGGCTGATAATTACCGGGGTGTAAATTTCGGCATTTAATAATGTATGAAAAAATGCTCGCATTTCTGCTACCGGATTTATATGTTCCGATGATAGTAAAATTACTACATCTTCACGAGATTTGAGTAATGTTAATGTTTCTGGGGTAAGGTCTGCAAATTGCATTTCTACAAACTTGATTGATGCTGTATCTTCTGAAATCGTATTTATATAATCGGGTTGATAAACAGGAAAAGTTTCGTTCGTTGAGCTTTTCATGGTTCCATCCGTAAATATATATTCAGGAATAGTTTTGTATGAGGCATCAATAGTGGCAATAACAACCGGAACATTTTCGCCGCCGATGTTTGCTGTACTGTAAGTTTTCCGGCGGCAATATTCGTAGCGATTTATTTTTTCGCTTTCAATCGCCCTGACAGGTTGATGGTTTTCTCTTTTCGAAATATAATCAACCAGTTTTCTTGCAACCGGAATTTCAGCTTCTGGTTCTTCGCTCAACGAAACTCGAATGGTATCGCCAATTCCATCGGCAAGCAAAGCCCCTGTTCCAACTGCCGATTTTATGCGTCCATCCTCGCCATCGCCTGCTTCGGTTACTCCGAGGTGCAGCGGATAGTACATATTATGAGCGGCCATTTCATCTACCAGCAATCGAACCGTTTGTACCATCATTACTGTATTTGATGTTTTCATTGAAATAACCACATCATGAAAGTCCTGTTCACGACAAATATTCAGAAATTCCATACACGATTCTACCATTCCGCGTGATGTGTCGCCATAACGGTTCATCATACGCTCGCTTAATGAGCCATGATTTACACCAATGCGGATTGCTGTTTTATGATGCTTGCAAATTTTTAGAAAAGGTATAAATCGGGATCGTATTTTTTGATATTCTGCTTCAAATTCTTCATCGGTATAGTCAGTAGTGTCGCCTGGTTTTACACTGCCAACATAATTTCCGGGATTGATACGCACTTTTTCTAATTTGGTTGCAGCTACATCGGCTGCATTTGCATTAAAATGTATATCGGCAACTAAAGGCACTTCGCAGCCTTTTTCCCGTAAAATTTGATGAATTTTTCCAGCATTTTCTGCTTCTCGAACGCCTTGAGTTGTGAATCGTACAATTTCGCCACCTGATTCTACAATACGCAAACATTGCGCCACTGAATTTTCGATATCATTTGTATCGGTATTTGCCATGGATTGAACTCTGATTGGATTATTGCCTCCAAGTTTTACATTTCCAACGTGAATTTCATTGGATTTACGACGAGTGTAATTAAACTGACTGAATTTATACATATTTTTTTTACTGTCATTGATAATTATTAATTCTACTTTCGCAAGTAAAATTACTTGCTGATATACAAGAAAAACGCAGCATTGTAATTTAGTAAAGGCGCTGAAAATCAGCATTTATATATTGTAATACAAAACCAATTAAAATGTTGCGACACAAAAATACAATATTACTTTCAGAGATAAAACAAACTTTTTTACTTCAAGTGAAAAAGCGATGGAAACATTTTTCATTTTTATACGCTCAATGACATTTTTGGAAATATTTTGTTTCTCCGGTGTCAATAATCTTAAGTCTGATAATTCCAGCAATTTAAGACTTTTGATGCTTCTTCAATTCTTTGAGATTATATATGCTGGAAATTTGCCGATTTTGCTTTTTGTAGCTTTCTATCATGCTGTGAAGGTGCTTTATACCGTCTGATGAACGACAGCTGAATAGATTAGCGCAGTCTGGCATGCAGAGTTAACAAACAGGTGAGTCGCTAAGTTCATTACATTAGCGATTCCAGAAGTTAAAACTGGATTGTTTGATTATTGACGATACAGACTTGCCCGAAAACAGGGTGTAAAAATTGACCTGATTGGTAAAATCTTTTCGCAAGTAATACTTATCGCCAATATCGGAATTAAAGTACTTTATCCATGGGATAGCACGATGGTAAAAGTTTAGTCTGCATGGCGAAAAAGGTAATAACCAAAACAAGTATTATGAGTAAATTACCTTGCAAGCCTAAAAAACATTCAGCAAAAAAAACATGATTAATCAAGCAAAGGCAGTAACCGTACAAACTATTACTTTTTTGCGTAAAACCGGTTCCATGATTAATTAGAATCGCCAGCCATTTCAAAGGGCTTTCGTTTCGGTTTTGTGCTCGTTGACTGCTGTTTTTCTTGTTTTGAGATGGACAAATTCATTGTTTAGCGCCGTATCAAATGCTATTTTATCAGCAAGATAAAAATGGGGAAAATATGATAAAATACTTTTGACAAAAGCTTAATTGCGAAGGAAACGGTCGATTTGCATCATCGAAAAAAACAATCAATTTTAAAAACACATTTATAAGAATAAAATTCATGAAATTGCCATAACTTTGAATGCTGAAGTACAAATTCGATGTTTTGCATTTTCAACCAAAAATTCAACATATACTCAAAAATTCAACTTTAAAATGTGTATTATGCAATAAATCAAATAATTAAAGTATTTGGCGGACTTTATTACCTGCAATAAACTGTTCCCATCTCTAAAACTTTTTTTCCATTTTCTTTCTCCTTGGGGAGAAAGTCCCCGAAGGGGGATAGAGGTTGGGAGAGGGGTTAGGAGAAAGGTCAGGCAATAAAAATTTGATAAAGTTCTTTTTGGTATAACCATTTGATTATCCATCATCATAAATTTTTAAATATCAAAAAATAAAGCAATTAATTGCTTGCGAAAGTTCAATCAATAATTATAAAGAAGAATGGATATAAGCCAATTCTTTGAAATGCAAAATTTCATGTATTGTAGCCTTGCCACATGCCCTTACATTTGGGCTTAATATCTGGAGTTATGCATGAAAAAGGTTTGATTACTGCCATCAATAAAGATTTTGATTTATTTCACAATAAAACTGAATATGCCAGTAATGCTTTATTGCAAATTTTTATGCTTAACAATTACCAAAACTGTAGAGAAGTTGAGAAATTATTGGCAGCATTTGTAAAAGAACTCAAAAACACATCGACAAAAAATCGGTCTGCCATACAAAATAAAGAAAAATAGTTGCAATAGATAATAAATTTAAATTAAACAACTAATAAATTTTATTATTCCGAAGCAAAATCCTATATTTGTATAATTTTTTTTGAAAAAAAATGACAAACAAGTACGAAGAGTTGATAAACGGATTTGAGCGAAAACTTAAAAAACTGATTGCGGAGTACAAAGTTTTGCTTGATAAAAATAATGAACTCGAACAGAAACTTGTGCAAAAACAAACTGAACTTGTAGTAGCACATCATGACGTACTTGAAATTCAAAAAAAATACGACCACTTGATCATATCGAGAAATATGGGAGTTTCGGAAACAGAAAGATCCGAATCGAAAAAAAAGATTGACAAAATGGTGCGGGAAATTGATAATTGTTTAGCCCTGCTTGAAGAATAAAGCAGTTTTATGGACGATATTTTTTTAATTCATGTACAAATCGGAGGGTTAAAAATCCCACTGCGAATTCCGCGTAAAGACGAGGAATTATACCGTAATGCCGAAAGACTTACTGTACGTTACCTCGATGAATATCAGAAAAAATACAGTAATCTTTCATATCAGGAAGTGCTGATTTTAGTGGCTTATAACATGGCTGTGGCAGTTGCAAAAACAGCCGCAAATGAAAGTATAGAACCACTTGCAGAAAAAATCAGAGAGTTGGACAGGGAATTGAAACTATTATTACACGAAATATAGAATCCGTCAATTAAGGTTAAATTTTTTTAAACAATTTATTTCCGCATACGTTGAACAAACTGTGTTATATCAGTTTTTCAGTGATATGCGGTTTTTATTTTCAAAGAAACTATGAATGCAAAAATAACATCAAATAACATCAAATAACAACGTAATAAACTAGTAAATATGTGGACAAATATAATCATCGGAATCATTGCATTTATTGCAGGGGCCGGAGGATGCTTCATTATTTTCAGGCTTAACAATAAAAAAATGAAAAAAGAGATGGAAGCTGAGGCTGAACTCTTGAAAAAGAATAATCTTATCGAAGTTAAAGAAAAATTTATTCAGTTAAAGTCCGAGCACGAACAACAAGTTCAGCAGCGAAATGCGAAAATTCAGGAAAGGGAGGTTAAATTTCAACAACGCGAAATGCAACTGAACCAGCGACAAGGCGATGTGCAGAGAAAAATGAATGAACTCGATGCCCTGCGTGAAACACACGAACTGCAGCTAAATGCACTCGAAAACAAACGTAAAGAAGTTGATCAGATACACAGACTCGCGCAAGAGCAACTCGAAACTATTTCCGGCTTATCGGCTGAACAAGCCAAAGAACGACTTGTAGAAGCTTTGAAAGAGGAAGCCAAAACAAATGCCATGTCGTATATTAACGATATTATGGAAGAAGCCAAAATGACCGCCAATAAGGAAGCTAAGCGCATTGTTGTTCAAAGTATCCAACGTGTGGCAACCGAAACTGCTATCGAAAATGCAGTAACTATCTTCCATATCGAAGGCGATGAAATGAAAGGTAGAATTATTGGAAGGGAGGGCAGAAATATTCGTGCTCTTGAATCGGCAACCGGTGTGGAAATAATTGTTGACGATACGCCCGAAGCCATTGTTCTTTCTGCTTTCGATCCGGTAAGACGCGAAATTGCACGACTTTCGCTCCATCAACTTGTAACCGACGGAAGAATTCACCCTGCACGCATTGAAGAAGTGGTAAACAAAGTTCGGAAGCAAATTGAAGAAGAAATAATAGAAATTGGCAAACGAACCACTATCGATCTCGGGATTCATGGTTTACATCCAGAATTGATACGATTGGTTGGTAAAATGAAATATCGGTCTTCTTATGGGCAAAACCTGCTACAACACTCACGTGAAGTAGCAAATCTTTGTGCTACTATGGCTTCAGAATTAGGACTGAACCCAAAAAAAGCAAAACGAGCAGGCTTACTGCATGATATTGGAAAAGTGCCCGATGATGAACCGGAATTGCCTCACGCTGTACTTGGTATGAGACTTGCTGAAAAATATAAAGAAAAGCCTGATATATGTAATGCAATCGGCGCTCACCACGATGAAGTAGAAATGGAGTCGCTTATAGCCCCAATTGTGCAGGTATGCGATGCAATTTCAGGTGCACGCCCCGGCGCTCGACGCGAAATAGTAGAAGCTTATATCAAACGGTTGAATGATCTTGAAAATCTGGCGCTTTCTTATCCGGGTGTAGTAAAAACCTATGCAGTTCAGGCAGGAAGGGAATTGCGTGTAATTGTTGGTGCAGACAAAATTGATGATAAAGAAACTGAATTGCTTTCCTTTGATCTGGCAAAGAAAATTCAAGACGAAATGACCTATCCCGGTCAAGTGAAAATTACAGTTATTCGCGAAACACGTGCTGTAAGTTACGCTAAATAAAATACTGTCTTTTTGGATGTTTCAATGTGGTTGCAGATAAACTTTGCAACCACTTTTCTGTTTTATAGAACCAGTCAATTAATGTATAGATTTTATCAGTTGTTTTGCGGGTGTCGGTTAGATTATTTTTGTAATAAATTAAAAACAATTACATTAAAATAAAAAAATATTACTGCTATGATAACAATAAAAAACACAGAATTTCAGGCGCTACCTTATTCATATAATGCTCTTGAACCATTTATCGATGCTCTTACCGTAGAAATACATTACACCAGACATCATAAAACTTACTTCGATAACTTGCAAAATGCTGTAAAAGGAACAGAAATGGAATCACTTGATTTCAATTCACTTTTCAAAAATATAAGTAAATATCCTGCAGTTGTTCGCAATAATGCAGGTGGTTATGTTAATCATGTGTTATATTGGGATAATATGAAGCCCAATGGCGGAGGAACACCTTCAGGCGCACTTGTTGAGGCTGTTGAAAAAACTTTTGGTTCGTTCGAAGAATTAAAAAAACAGTTTTCGGATGCGGGTAAAACCCGTTTTGGTAGTGGTTGGGCATGGTTAAGCGTAGATGCTGATGGAAAACTTTTTGTAAGTTCAACACCCAATCAGGACAATCCATTGATGGATGTAGCCGAGAAACACGGTACGCCTATTCTGGGAATGGACGTATGGGAACATGCATATTATCTGAAATATCAGAATAAACGTCCTGACTATATAGATGCGTTTTGGAATGTGATTAACTGGGACGAAGTAAGTAAAAGATACCTTTCAGCTTTGTAAAAAATTACTGATATTTACACGTTAGTTTTTATTAAAAATCGTCAAGGAAACTGGCGATTTTTTTTGTGTTTAGTTAGGGTCTGTCTGAAAACCACTATGACGGTCATTAATAGGTTGTTAGCGTAATTTGTTTGTATTTTTGTGCAAGGAATTTTGCAAATTTCTTCCAAAAACAATG
>CAYQWD010000162.1:0-5144 GCA_964420955.1 uncultured Paludibacter sp.
GAAATTATTATAAGATTAAAAAATTTTGACCGCGATATTGTTACCATGCTAAAAAATTTACATATTACACCTTAAGTTTTTAATTTAAAAGATGGTATCAAATTCGGAATTTGCACAATGCCCCACACCTACCCCAAGCTTTTCACTCGTGGGGGTATCAGTAAATGAAATAAGTGAAGCTCCAGTCCAAACGGGTATATTTATTACACCAACAAAAAGACATGCACGTTCATGAAATTTATTCAGTTCCCGACACTTAGAAATGAAAATCAAACCAAAGTGCGTTAATTTAAATAACATTTAGTCCGAAAAAAAAATGTATTAAATTTACTTTTGATACTAATTATTTTTTCTCATCTTTGCAATAAATCATCATAAAAGGAATTAAAAATGAAATCACTTAAATTTATTTTTGGGTTTATTATTTTTTTTTCGTTTTCAGCACAATCGCAGATACTCGAGAAACTGCTTAATATCCAAATTCGACCGGGATTTGCCATTCTAAGCAGTGGCGATACGCTGCTTGGCGCTTTTGAATTTAACGATACGAAAGATAATTACCGTTTGCTGGTATATAAAGATCCGGTAACACACCGCAACAATGCTTACCTGCCACAAGATGTGGTGATTTTTTCAGTGGATAGTTTTTATTTTCGCCCCGTTGAATTTGAAAACGAATGGGTTTTCATGCGCATACTTTTTGAGGACAAGGTAAAGTTATATTTACACAAAAAGTTTTACACTACATTTTCACATTCAGGTTACTACAATCAGTTTTACTTGATTCGACCCGATGGTAAACGACTAATGATTAATACCGATAATTTTTTCCCTTTTAAATCCCGTGCAGGAAATTTTTTCAAAGAATGTGAAACAGTTTACCGCAAAATAATAAACAACACATACACAGTACGCAACCTGCCCGAGATTATTGTTGAATATAATAACTGGCTGATTTCTAAAACAAACTGACTTTTCTCCAATCAAACTGTTTGTTAATAACTTCTTTTGTAATTATATTGAAATCTCCCCGCATTGTTTTAATTTTGTGTGATAACATTCTGCCGGAAAAAATTCAATTTCCGGCTTATTAATATTTTTTTGCTAACTGATGGAAATATCCTTTCTGAACGAGCTGAACGAAAATCAGCGCAAAGCTGTGGAGTATACCGATGGCGCTTCGCTGGTAATTGCCGGTGCAGGTTCGGGCAAAACAAGAGTGCTTACCTACAAAATTGCATATTTACTTAAAAAAGGTATTCCTGCATCGTCTATCCTCGCACTTACATTTACCAACAAAGCCGCCCGCGAGATGAAAAACCGCATTGCAACTATGGTTGATGAAAAAGCTGCCCGTTATCTTTGGATGGGAACTTTTCACTCGGTTTTTTCACGTATTTTACGTGCAGAAGAAGGGAATACAGGTTTTTCGAAAAATTTTACAATTTATGATTCCGCTGATTCATCGAGCCTGATTAAAAGTATTATACGAGAAATGAAACTTGATGATAAAGTTTATAAACCGGGTTTTGTTCACTCGCGAATTTCGTTTGCCAAAAACAATTTAATTACACACGAAGCATACAGAGCTAATAGCGATTACCAAAAAGCAGATTCCAATGCCCGAATTCCTTTAATAAAAGACATTTACACTACCTACTGCAATCGCTGTAAACAGGCTGATGCCATGGATTTTGATGATTTATTGCTGCAAACAAACCTGCTTTTTCGCAATCATCCCCAAGTGTTGCATAAATATCAGAATGCTTTCGGTTATATATTAGTCGATGAATATCAGGATACAAATTTCGCACAGTATCTTATTGTAAAAAAACTTGCCGAACAACATGAGCGTATTTGCGTGGTTGGCGATGATGCACAAAGCATTTATTCATTCCGGGGAGCAAATATCGATAACATATTGCAGTTTAAAAGCACATATCAGAATGCACAAATTTTTAAACTTGAGCAAAATTATCGATCCACTCAAACCATTGTAAATGCTGCCAACAGCGTTATTAAAAAAAATGAACGACAAATTCAAAAAGATGTATTTTCTGAAAAGGAAACAGGAAATCTGATTTCGGTTTACAATACTGCTACCGACAATGAAGAAGGATTGCTTGTGGCAAAACAGATACTTGATTTAAAAAAATCGCAGAAAATTGAATTCTGCAATATTGCCATTCTTTATCGCACCAATGCACAATCGCGAGTACTGGAAGAGGCAATGCGTAAAAACAATATTCCTTATCGCATTTATGGTGGTTTGTCATTTTATCAGCGAAAAGAAATTAAAGATGTTATTGCTTATTGCAGGTTGGTTAGCAACCAACACGATGAAGAGGCTTTGAAACGAATTATCAATTATCCCGCTCGTGGCATTGGCGACACAACACTTGCAAAAATTTTCGACTGTGCACAACTGCATTCCGTTACAGCATGGGAAATAATTTCGGATGTATTGCAGTTTAAATTACCTGTAAATGCAGGTACTGCTACCAAACTTTCGAATTTCAAAAATCTGATAAATACTTTTTCTTCACAGGATCACACATTGAATGCTTATGAACTTGTTTCGGGAATTGTAAAAATTACAGGAATTGTAAGTGAAACTTATACAGATACTTCGCCGGAAAACATTAGCCGTCAGGAAAATATTCAGGAATTACTTAAAGCAATTCATGAATTTTGCGAAAACAGGGAAAAAAGTGGCGATCCGGCTTTTATTTCTGATTTTTTATCGGAAGTGTCGCTGCTTTCCGATCAGGACACCGATAAGGAAGCCGACCGCGATAAAGTTACCATGATGACCGTACATGCTGCCAAAGGGCTGGAATTCAGAGCAGTTTTTATCGTTGGCATGGAAGAAGATCTTTTTCCTTCGGGTTACAACACGAGCAATGCCCGCGACCTGGAAGAAGAGCGACGGCTTTTTTACGTAGCAATAACCCGCGCTGAAGAATTTTGTTCCATAAGTTACGCCCGCAACCGATTCAGAAACGGAAGTATGAATTTCTGTAATCCCAGCCGGTTTATTCGCGATATTGATGCACATTATCTCAAAATGCATGAACAGAATGAGTTCAGCGCCAAACCCAACAGATTTGACAGCTGGGATCGCGAGCTTGCTTCTGAACGGTTTAAATGGGGAAATAAACAAAATTCAGAAACTTTTACAAATGAAGTTTTTAAACCTCACGGGATGAAAAAAATGGTAAAACTGGAAACTTCATCGAACGAAAAAAAACCGGTAACTTCGGGTGTATTTCAAGCAGGAGTAAAAGTGAAACATGCAATTTTCGGTATCGGTAAAATACTAGATGTTTACATGGAAGGAAACAACGAGAAAGCAGAAATAGATTTTGGCGTTAAAGGAAAAAAAACACTGTTGATGAAATTTGCAAAACTGGAAGTTATTGGTTGAAAATAATTTTCGTCTGGTTTACAAATAATTTTTTATTATTCCGATGCTTTTTCATGAAAAGAAAGTTGAAAGTAATGTAAAATGAAACATTTTTAATATTACTAAGCTTGATAGAAAAAAGGGGACAAGCGACTTCACAGTCGCTTGAGTAATCATCAAGCGACTGGGAAGTCGCTTGTCCCTTACAAAAAAAATACTTCATCTGAATGATTAAATACTTATATTGGCTTTCTTTGTTTTTATAATCAGTAAATTACTTACATAAATATTTCTTTATTTAATAAAAAAACACTTCATATAATTTTTTATCTTTGCAACTGACTAAACTAACTATTTTTTTTTAATCGATTGAATTTTTAACAACTAAAACTCAAAATATATGGCAGATAAACAAGCAGAAGACAGCAAAAAACCTTCTTTGGAAAAACTGAAAGCATTGCAACTTGCAATGGATAAAATAGAAAAGGACCATGGAAAAGGTACCATCATGAAGATGGGCGACAATAAAATAGAAGATGTTCCGGTAATTTCCACCGGATCGATAGGTTTAAATGTAGCTTTGGGCGTGGGTGGTTATCCACGAGGCAGGGTAATTGAAATTTACGGACCTGAATCATCAGGAAAAACAACTTTGGCAATTCACGCAATTGCCGAAGCACAAAAAGCAGGCGGCATTGCAGCAATTATTGATGCTGAACATGCGTTCGACCGTTTTTACGCTGAAAAATTGGGTGTAAACACTGATGAATTGCTCATTTCGCAGCCTGACAGTGGCGAACAGGCTCTCGAAATTGCCGACCAGTTAATTCGTTCGTCAGCGGTTGATATTGTTGTTATCGACTCGGTAGCAGCGCTTACACCCAAAGCCGAACTCGAAGGGGATATGGGCGATTCAAAAATGGGTTTACAGGCTCGTCTTATGTCGCAAGCATTGCGAAAACTAACTGCAAATATCAATAAGACCAATACAACCTGTATTTTCATCAATCAGTTACGCGAAAAAATCGGTGTTATGTTCGGGAATCCTGAAACCACGACCGGTGGAAATGCACTGAAATTTTATGCATCGGTACGCTTGGATATTCGCAAAATTGGTCAGTTGAAAGATGGTGAAGATGCCGTTGGAAATCAGACTCGCGTTAAAGTAGTTAAAAATAAAGTTGCACCACCTTTCCGAAAAGCTGAATTCGATATCATGTTTGGCGAAGGAATTTCCAAAACCGGCGAAATACTCGATTTGGGTGTTGAATATGGCATTATCAAGAAAAGCGGTTCATGGTTCAGTTATGGCGACACCAAACTTGCACAGGGGCGCGATGCCTCGAAACAGGTTATTAAAGATAATCCGGATTTGGCAGCTGAATTGGAAGCCAAAATTGTGGAAGCTATTTCTGCAAAAAAATAAATATTGATGTGGCTGTCTCAAAAGAAAGTCGAACGCAAATTACGCAAAAATACACTTTTGATACAGCTTCATTAAACGTGTATTAAATTCCTTTCTCCTTTTTAACCAAGAAAACTTTTCAGTAATTTACTTTTCGAAGCAGGACGTAATTTCCTTATGGCTTTTTCCTTGATTTGTCTCACACGTTCACGTGTAAGTCCGAATTCGTCACCAATTTCTTCAAGTGTCATTTCAGCAACACCGATACCGAAGAATTTTTTCACAATTTCACGTTCACGATCCGAAAGTGTGTGAATAAGCACCCTTTCAATT
>CAYQWD010000162.1:5154-5389 GCA_964420955.1 uncultured Paludibacter sp.
AGTGATTCGTTAATCAGTACTCTGTCGGCATTGGGCGAATCGTCGTTAATCATTACATCGAGCAGGCTGTTATCTTCACCTTCAACAAAAGGAGCATCCACAGAAATATGGCGACCCGAAACTTTCATCGTGTCAGTAATTTTATCAACAGGTATTTCAAGTTGTTCGGCTAATTCTTCGGGTGAAGGACGACGTTCGTTTTCCTGTTCAAACTTCGAAAATGCCTTGTTAATTT
>CAYQWD010000162.1:5416-6458 GCA_964420955.1 uncultured Paludibacter sp.
AATACGCGACTGTTCAGCCAAAGCCTGTAAAATGGATTGACGAATCCACCAAACTGCGTAACTGATAAATTTAAATCCGCGTGTTTCGTCAAATTTCTCAGCAGCTTTAATCAAACCAAGATTTCCTTCGTTGATCAGGTCGGGCAAACTCAAACCCTGATTTTGATACTGTTTTGCTACCGAAACTACGAAACGCAAATTAGCGCGGGTAAGTTTTTCAAGTGCGGCACGATCGCCATTGCGAATGCGCTGAGCCAACTCTACTTCTTCTTCAACTGTGATAAGATCTTCTCTACCGATCTCCTGCAAGTACTTGTCGAGGGAAGCGCTCTCCCTGTTAGTAATGGATTTGGTGATTTTTAACTGTCTCATTTCTATATAGAAAATTAGCTTGCAAAATTAATACTTTTTTCTGAAATGAAAAAATCAATTATACAGAAAAACTGTTAATTATTTAACCTGAAAAATATCAAAAAGTGAAGTAATTGACTTTATTAATGGCAGTATTCATCTCTACTCCTTCAAAATTTACAACACGTTTTTCAACTTTCTGAAGTGTTTTAGTTGTCATGAGTGTTTTTCCTCCTTTACTATCTTCGGATGTCATTTCCATAACAAAACCTCCAACTGAAAGGGTATTGTGCAGCGCCGCCATTTTGGCAGCTCTGAAAATTCCAACATCGTTTGTGAGTGGAATTTCGTGCGTAATCCACACTTCTCCAAATATTTTTTTATACTGAAAAGTAAATTTTTTACAATTGAACCCGAGAATTTGTTTTTCTTCATTTGTCGGAACAAGCTGAAGTTGCTTCAGTTCCTTATGAGTCGGATATTTAAAACCCCCTGCATTATAATAAGGTTGCATTCCGGTATTCCATATCTGTATTGCAACTTCGTTCTTAAGATCGAAAACAGTTTCAAATTCATATTTTCGAGATAAATCAAAAAGTTTTACCGAGAAATCTTTCCCGTTTGTTTGATACCTCGTTACATATTCAATTTTTTTTACGAGTTCAGATTTCTTTCCGTAAAAAATTTCTTC
>CAYQWD010000163.1:0-6456 GCA_964420955.1 uncultured Paludibacter sp.
TGCGCATTACGGCGCTGATGCAGTGCGTTTGGGTATGTTGCTGACATCACCTGCCGGAAACGATTTGCCATACGATGACAGCCTTTGCGAACAGGGACGTAATTTTAATAATAAAATCTGGAATGCATTCAGACTTGTAAAGGGTTGGGAAATAGCCGAAATTCAACAACCTGAATCGGCACGAATTGCAATTAACTGGTTCGATGTTAAACTAAATGAAACTTTACTTGAAGTTGACGATTTGTTTTCCAAATACCGACTTTCGGAAGCTTTGATGGCAGTTTACAAACTATTCTGGGATGAGTTTTCATCGTGGTATCTCGAAATGGTTAAACCGGTTTATCAAAAACCAATTGACCACACCACTTACAATGCAACGCTTGGTTTCTTCGATGCACTTTTGAAAGTATTGCATCCGTTTATGCCCTTTATCACCGAAGAACTCTGGCAGGCTCTGGAAGAACGCAAAGATGGCGAAAGTATAATGATGGAATTGCAACCCCGGGCTACAAGTATAAATAACTCAATAATTGCTGACTTTGAATCCGTAAAAGAGATTATTGCCGGTATCAGAACTATCCGTTTACAGAAAAATGTGCCAAACAAAGAACAACTTTCGTTGCAAATTATTGGGGAATATAATGCAACTTATAACGCTGTTATTGAAAAACTCTGTAATCTTTCTACAATCGAAATAGTATCTGAAAAATCTGCGGGAGCTGTATCATTTCTTGCAGGCACAACAGAATTTGCTTTACCAATGGCAAAACTGATTAATACCGAAGAAGAAATTGCAAAAATGGAAGCAGAAATAATTTATTACGAAGGTTTTATCGAATCGGTAATGAAGAAATTAGGCAATGAACGCTTTGTTGCCAATGCCAAACCCGAAATTGTGGAAATAGAACGCAGAAAAAAAGCCGATGCTGAAAGTAAAATCGCCGCGTTGAAAGAAGGAATTGCGGCATTGAAAAAATAATTTAGTTTTTTACGAAACACTTTTTCCTTTTACAAGTTATCATCACTAACAATTTTCTCATTCATTTTTCTCGAAACTGTGGTGTTTCAGGTGCAAAACGCACTCCATTTTCGATGCAATTTTTTCTGAATGTGTAACCACTACAAGCGATGTATTAAATTCCGTATTCAACCGGACAAGTTCAGCAACCAAAATATCGGCATTTTCTTCATCGAGTGAACCTGTGGGTTCATCAGCAAGAATCAATTCAGGCTGATTTATCAGTGCGCGGGCAAAAGCCGTACGCTGACATTCGCCCCCTGATAACTGAGAAGGTAATTTGTGTAAATGCGCACTCATACCAAGTTTCTCAAGCAAAACAAGCGCCCTGTTTCTGGCTGCTTTCAAATCGCTTTTATTTTTGTAAGTTAAAGTAGGCAGCAGTGCATTTTCCAGTACCGTACATTGTGGCAATAAATAATGATGTTGAAATACAAAACCAATATTATTATTGCGAAAAATGCTTCTTTCAACTTCGGATAATTTACTTATATCGCTTTTATTAAAGAAAACTTTTCCTGCATCGGGCACATCAAGCGCACCGGCAATATTCAGAAAAGTAGTTTTACCGGAACCTGAAGGTCCTACAATAGCCAGTTTTTCTCCTTTAAAAATCTCAATATTCACATCGTTCAGGATAAGTTGTCCGGAATATGACTTTCTAACATTTTCGAAAACAAGGATTGGCAGCATAAAATTGTAATTAGTTTATTTTGAATAAATTTTGGCAATAAGTTTTGATTGATTTTCGGTACTGAAACTTTTCAGAATTGCATTATGACAATTATTTTTTAGTTTCTCATACATAACATCGTCTGTCAATACATATTTAAGGGCATCAAAAAGAGCATTCGGATTATTTGCATCATAACAGAGTCCGGCTTCACTTTTTACAACAATTTCAGGATAAGCTCCAATATCGGGCATTACAGCAGGCACTTCTACTGAAAAACCTTCGAGAATATACATTCCAAATGCTTCTTTACGGTTCGATGGAACACAAAGTAGACTTATTGAATCGAAAAATCGCTTTTTACCCTCGTATGACAAATCATCGTGAAAAACAATATCTCGGGCAATGCCAAGCCTGCGCGATTCTTTGTGTATTTTTGAGACAACAGACTTATAATCACCAGTATAACCACCGGAATATATCAACTTTAAATCATCAAATTTTTCATCGTTTTTTAATCTTACAAAAGCATCGAACAGCTTGTCGGCACCAAAAGTGCTGTTAATTTTCGACATGTAACCAATTGAGTGGTTTTGTTGAGCTAATGTTTTCGTGCGTAAAAAATCAGCCCCGATACTATTGTGCACAATTGATATTTTTTCGGCAGGAATTTGCATCCTGTTCAACATTAAATTAGCATAATACTTACTTACAGCGATAAAAGCATCAACAGAAGCGGCATTTTCCGACAATATTTTCCATGTTTGAGAACGAAACGGTTCTCGCATTTCATCTACCCATTCATCCTCATCCTGCAAAGTGCAAACAATTTTACAGCCAAGTTCTCTTTTTAAATAACCGGCAAGTCCGCTCAACAATGCATTCGACAAATGAATTACATCAGGTTTTTCATGCTTGCGAAACCAATCGACCAGCATTTGTAAATCGTGCCATTGTTTTCCGTGTTCACCTTTGAGCATCGAAATGGTCATTTGTTCGTTTCCGGATGCGCTTGTTGAACCCGACTGACGGGCAGCAAATCTTAAAATCCTTTCGGAATCGAGCCAGTGTGTTGCCCAGCGCGGTAATTTTCTGAAAAACGGGATCAGCTGTTCCAGATAAATATTAACTGCTCCATAAAAAATGGGACTGTCGGCAGTGCATTTATCCACCGAAAGCGGTAAATACATTGGAATCAACATTACATCGAAGCCTGATTTTTTCAGCGACTGTGTTAGAAACATATCGCGCGTGCAATTGCCGCAATAAAACGAACCACCGGAGCCCGGTAATAAATAAGCTACTTTCATTTTTCTGACCCTTTAAAAGCGTAAATCCGTCCATCTTTTCCTGCCACTATCAGCGTATTATTTACAATTGCCGGTGTACTTTTAATTGCAACACCAAGTTCGTAAGTATATATCTTTTTCCCTGTTTGCGGCGAAATAAAATGTATTACTCCATCGTTTGAACACACAATCAGCTTATCGCTCAGCAAAACCGGCGAACTGTCAATTTTACCTGAAGTGCGGTATTTCCAGAGCATTCTTCCTGAATTTTTATCGAAACAATAAACAAATCTGTCGTGCGAACCAATATAAACCCTGTGTGCATCTACAGCCGGAGAACTTAGAAATGGCAAAACTTTACTGTTTGAAAACTTCCATTTGATATTGTTCTTTACCAAATCGATACAAAAAAGATTTCCATCATAATCGCCTGCGAAAGCCAGATTGCCCGAAATAGCCGCTGATTCGGCAACATAAGTGCCGGTTTCAATTTTTGCAATAACTTTTCCGTTTGTAGCATCCAATATGCGGATAAATGCATCGCAACCGCCAATTACAATTTTTTTGTTATCAGTAGCAGCAGCTCCGTTTAAATAATTTTCTGTCTGACATTTCCAAATCAGCTTTCCGGTTTCGAGGCTTATGCTGTACAAACAAAAATCGTACGATGGCACTAAAATTTGCACCCCGCTTCCCAAAGTCAGCCAGTTTGCCGAACCCATAACCTGTCCATCTGTTCTGAACGACCATTTCTGTTTTCCGGTCTGTTCATCGATGGCATAAACCAATCCATTAGAACTGCTCACAACCACCGATTTTTTTACAATTATCGGCGAAGATTCAATGGAAGTTTCAGCTTTAAACTTCCAAATTTGTTTGCCTGACATATTCAGCGCGTACAGCATACCATCCATCGAACCTATAAAAATTCTATTTCCGCTGATTACTGCCGATGATTTTATTTCATCACCTGTTTTGAAAGTCCACATCAGTTTAAGCGGCTGTTTTAACGATGCATGAGAAATACCGTTCAGCACATTCGCACCCCTGTAACCCTGCCATGTTGTAGGCGACTGAGCCAAAACGGGGCTCAATATGGTCAGAAAAAATACATTCAGAAATACCATTAATTTCATTTTCGTAAAGCTATAGCACCTGTTGGGCAATTGATAGCACATTTAATTGCTGTGTTATCCATAAGTACAGAAATATCTTTTTCAATCGGAATGGCAATTTCAACTTCGAAACCACGTCCGCGAAATGCAAATCCGGTATTATCGCCTTCAGCAATGGCTGTTTGAATACATAAACCGCATTTAATACACTTTTGTTTTTCGAAAATTACTTTCTGATGTGAAAGATTTTTAACAACAGAAGCCGGTTTATCAATAAAATAAACCCGCTGACTTGCTTTATATTCTGTCGAAACATCGCGTAATCGGCAATTCAGTTTCTTTCGGCAATCGCAATGTAAACAGCGCTTTGCTTCCATTCTTGCTTGTTCAGTTGTAAAGCCTGCAAGATGAGTGGCAGTTTCAATTCTATCGGAATGATTTTCGGCTTCTTTTAAAAATTCTGAGCGTTCCTCGCCTGAAATTCTGCGGTAGGCTGAATTAAAATCACGTTCGAGATGTTGTAAACGCTGCGTTTCTGAAAACTCTAACATCCATTCGCACATTTTGCGTCCCAGTGCAGCTGCGCGTACAGCCATTTTACTTTTCGAAGGAATTTGTTTTGCTGTTATCAGAAAACAATTATTTGATTTCAGTATGTTTACATCTTTAAGTTCTGAATTATTTACAGATTGGAATTCATTAAAATTAATGAAACTTTCCGCTCCGGTTGCTAAAATAATGTATTGATATTTGTGTGAAAGTTCATTTTTAATTTTTTCGGAATCAATTTTTTGATTTTGATAAAACGTTACACCCATTTTTCGGATGACAGCAATTTCAGCATCCAGAACTTCGCGGGGTAATCTTTCTTCGGGTATTTCTGTGCGCATTTTTCCGCCCGGCAAGTCGTTATCGTCAAACACATCGCAAGCGTAACCTTTACGTACAGCATAAAATGCCGCAGCCAGTCCGGCCGGCCCGGCGCCAATAATTGCAACAGAAATATTATTCTGAATTTCGGTTTTCGTAAATAAATCCTCATTTTCGCCGACAAAGCGTTTAAGTTGGCATATAGCAACCGGTTTGTCAATATCTTTACGCCGGCAGGCTTTTTCGCAGGGTGCAGGACAAATATAACCAAGAATCGAAGGTAGAGCAATTGTTTCCGAAACATTCACTAATGCTTTGTAGAAATCTCCGGCAGCAATCAATCTGTTCATTGCAGGAATGTCCATTCCGGCAGGACAAGAACGTTGACAGGGAGCTTCACAATCGCCATAATGTTCACTCAGAAGCAATTCTATAGCGCTTTTTCGCATATCACTGATTTCATCGTTTTCGGTAATTATGTTCATACCATTTTCAGCCAAAGCCGAACATGAAGTTAACATTTTTCCACTCCGAATATCCTGCACCAAACACACCATACACGAAGTTGAAGGTTGAAAATCCTTTAGCCAGCACATTGTGGGAATATGAATTCCCGCTCTTTGTGCTACATCCAGAATTGTTTCACCTGCACTTGCAGTATAAGCTGTATTATTTATTTTGATTTCAATCATACTAAATCTCCCCTAACCCCTCCAAAGGAAGGAAATAGAGCATTAAATAAGCGTTTTGTTATCTTTAAATCATGCTTTATAACTTCTTTAACTTCCACACTTTGCCAGTTACTGACTTCATGTGAAGCTTCTTCTTATTTATTCAGGACTTCGTTAATATCTTCACTGAATCAGCCGGACAAACAAGTCTGCACACATCGCATTTAATGCATAATTCCTGATTAATACTGTGAATTTGATGCGGTAAATGTTCAATTGCGTTTACAGGGCATTGTTGTGCGCATTTAGTGCATCCAATACAAGTGTCGTCGATAGAATAATGAATCAATGTCTGACATTTTTTTGCCGGACAACTACCTTCGATATGCGCAATATATTCATCGCGAAAATATTTTATTGACGTAAGTACCGGATTTGGAGCTGTTTTACCCAAAGCACAAAGGCTGCCTTTTATAATTTTTGCTGACAATGTTTCAAGCGTATCAATATCTTCCATTTTTCCTTCGCCATTACAGATACGATTGAGAATATTCAGTAAATGTTTTGTTCCGGTACGGCAGAAAACACATTTTCCGCAAGACTGATCCTGCGTAAAACTCAGAAAATAACGGGCAATATCCACTGCACAGTCCGTTTCATCGAGCACAACCAATCCACCGGAACCCATCATGGCGCCAATTTCTGTCAAATGTTTAAAATCCACAGGGGTGTTACCAAGATTAGCCGGAATACAACCGCCTGAAGGTCCACCGATTTGTACTGCCTTAAATTCTTTATTATGCTGAATTCCACCACCAAT
>CAYQWD010000164.1:0-6446 GCA_964420955.1 uncultured Paludibacter sp.
GGTAACTGGCGCGAAATATATGATTATGCGCTTGCCAATAATTTTCGTTTCCTGAGCTATGGCGACAGTTCGTTGTTGATGAGAGATTAACAGACAGGAAGACGAGGTGGTAAGGAAATAACGAAGCTGGGGATACATGGAAACTTTGATTCAGATACAACGGAACACAAACTTTCAAATCTTCAAACTTTCAAATGCGAAACTCAGAACCCTAAATTAATTCCCTCTTTTTTTTTGTACTTTTTCACAACTTTTAAAAATCATCCCTCTCGATGGAAAAAATAATCATTCTCGATTTTGGTTCACAAACGACTCAACTTATAGGCCGCCGTCTGCGCGAATTGAATGAATATTGCGAAATTCTTCCCTACAACAAATTCCCCGGATTAAGCAAAGATATTAAAGGAGTAATACTTTCCGGTAGTCCGTTTTCGGTTTACGATCCTACAGGTTTCAAACTCGAATTATCCGAATTAAGGGGAAAAGTACCGGTGCTTGGAATTTGTTATGGCGCTCAACTTATGGCTTACATGTCAGGTGGAAATGTAGAGCCGGCCGGAAGCAGAGAATACGGTAGAGCGAGTATTGAATATATTGATAATGATGATAAATTGTTCGACAACATAAATGCAGGTTCGCAAATATGGATGTCGCATGGCGATTCGATTATCCGCATTCCTGAAAACTTCAAAAAAATAGCAAGTACAGCCGATGTTGAAAATGCCGCTTTTAAAGTTGAAGGAGAGTTAACCTGGGGTGTTCAATTCCATCCCGAAGTATATCACACACTCGATGGAATGCAACTGCTCGAAAATTTTCTGAAAATTTGTGGTTGTAAAAGAAATTGGTCGCCGGCTTCATTTATCGAAACAACTGTACGTGAATTAAGGAGACAATTGGGCGATGATAAAGTTGTATTGGGGATTTCGGGCGGTGTCGATTCTTCGGTAGCTGCTGTGCTGCTTAACAAAGCGATAGGCAAAAACCTCACCTGTATTTTTGTTGACAATGGTTTACTCCGGAAAAATGAATTTGAAAACGTCTTGAAAGATTACGAGCATCTCGGCTTAAATGTAAAAGGAGTAAAAGCAAACGACTATTTTTACAGTTTGTTAAACGGAATTGCCGATCCTGAAAAGAAACGAAAAATCATTGGCGCTGCATTTATTGATGTATTCAATAAAGAAGCTCAAAAAATTGAAGATGTGAAATGGCTAGCACAAGGTACTATTTATCCTGATATTATCGAATCGCTTTCCATTACTGGAAAAACAATCAAATCGCACCATAACGTCGGCGGATTGCCCGAAAAAATGCATCTTAAACTTTGTGAGCCATTGCGTTTATTATTTAAAGATGAGGTTCGGAAAGTAGGCATTGAGTTGGGAATGATGCATCAATTGATTAAAAGACATCCTTTCCCCGGACCCGGACTTGCTGTACGCATTCTTGGCGATATTACTCCTGAAAAAGTACAAATTCTGCAAGATGCCGATGATATTTTTATTAAAGGTTTACGCGATTGGAATCTTTACGATAAGGTTTGGCAGGCAGGTGTTATACTTTTACAAATTCAGTCGGTCGGAGTTATGGGCGATGAGCGCACGTATGAAAATGCAATAGCTCTGCGGGCTGTTACTTCGACTGATGCCATGACAGCCGATTGGGCACAGCTTCCATACGAGTTTCTTGCAAAAGTTTCAAACGAAATTATCAACAAAGTAAAAGGTGTAAACCGCGTGGTATATGATATCAGTTCGAAACCACCCGCAACCATTGAATGGGAATAAAAAAGAATTGACAATTATACAATTTACTATTTACATTTAATACAATAAATGAAAGCTTAGTATAATTGTAAATTGTAAATGAACAAATCGTAAATGCTTTGATTGATACCCATTCACATATATATTCCGAAGAATTTGATGCAGACCGCGCAGAAATGATTCAACGGGCAAAAACAGCCGGAGTTTTACACATCATTCTTCCGAATGTAGATAGTGAATCATTGCCACGTATGCTAAAAATAGAAAGTGAACACCATGGATTTTGTCATGCAGCTATTGGTTTGCATCCCACAAGTGTGAAGGAGAATTTTGAAGATGAACTTGAAATTGTGGAAAGAGAGTTGAAAAGGCGGCGCTGGATAGCAATTGGGGAAATAGGGATAGATTTATATTGGGATAAAACATTTTTCAATCAACAGGTTAAAGCATTTGTCACGCAAATTGAATGGGCAATAAAACACAGTTTACCAGTAATAATACATATCAGAGATTCGTTTAATGAAACTATGCAGGCGCTTGAACCGTACCAAAATACAGATTTAAAAGGAATTTTTCACAGTTTTACCGGAAATGCTGAGCAGGCAGAACAAATGTTAAAGTTCAATGGTTTTATGCTGGGTATAAACGGAGTAGTTACTTTTAAAAACTCGACATTATCCAGCACACTTTCAAAAGTGCCATTAAACCGAATAGTAATGGAAACCGATGCTCCATATCTTACACCTGTTCCTTATCGGGGCAAGCGAAACGAAAATGCATATTTAGAATTTATTAAAAACAAACTGGCTCAAGTATACTCAACCGCCCCCGAAATTATCAGGATGCAAACTTCAAAAAATGCCATTCATGTTTTTGGAAATCATTTAAAAACTGAAGAAATACATATTTATTGAACCTAAATTACAAAACTGATTTACAAAATAAGATAAAAATATTGCATTTCGTATTTTTTTTCTTAACTTCGCCCCCTAATATGGAGAGGTGCTCGAGTGGTTGAAGAGGCACGCCTGGAAAGCGTGTATACGGTGTGGAATCGTATCGAGAGTTCGAATCTCTTCCTCTCCGCAAAAAATCTAAAAAATTTAAAACTATCAGATAAACAAAACAGAAACAATAATTTAAAATTTTAAAAAAGAAAAAAATGAAAAAAGTATTTGCAATCTTATCAATCGTAGCAATCTTCAGCTTTGGAAGTACTTTAAAAGCAGTTGCACAAGATGCTACACCTACAGAACAAGCAGCAGTAACTGATTCTGCAGCTGCCAATCAGGTACAGGTTACCGAGGCTCCCGCCGAAGAAGCCGAAGGTGGAGGTATGCACAAAGGTTTAAAGCAGAAATTTATCGAAGGTGGTGCAGGCTGGATGGCTCCAATCGCTTTCTGTCTTATCGTAGGATTGGCTCTTTGTATCGAACGCATTCTTTATTTAAGCCTTTCTTCAACAAATACCAAGAAACTTCTTTCCAAAATAGACGAAGCTTGGGATAATGGCGGAGTTCAGGCTGCAATGGAAGTATGTCGCAATACACGTGGGCCGGTTGCTTCAATTTTCTATCAAGGACTTTCCCGCTTCGATGAAGGTATCGAGGTAGTTGAAAAATCTGTTGCTTCTTATGGTGGGGTTCAACTCGGATTGCTTGAAAAAAACATGACATGGATATCACTATTCATTACTATTTCACCTTCATTAGGATTCCTTGGTACAGTTATCGGTATGATTCAGGCATTCGACAAAATCCAGCAGGTAGGTGATATTTCGGCAACCGTAGTTGCAGGTGGTATGAAAGTAGCTCTTTTAACAACCGTATTCGGTCTTATTACTGCTATGATTCTTCAGGTGTTCTTCAATTACATTCTTACTTTAATAGAAGGCATGACAAACGATATGGAAGACTCATCTATATCACTGCTTGATATTATCGTAAAACACACAAAAAAATAAATCAGAAAAACAGCATTAAATTATGTCAAAATTAATTGAAAGAATTTCCGGAGGAGCGGTTCTCATCCTTGGACTTGTATCAGTTGTACTTGTTGCACTGATATATTTCGGAGGAAACACTACACCGCTGACAGTCGGAGAAGAATCACTGGAAGTTCCAAAGTTCTCTGAAACTTTATTATATTGGACGTACTTCCTGCTTTTCCTGACTTTAGCAATTACAGTAATTTTAACGTTGGTCGGATTCTTTAAAAAACTTGCTTCAAGTCCTGTAGCTGCACTTAAAAGTTTAATACCTATAGTTTTATTTGCTATCATATTTGTATTAGGATGGTTGTGGGGTAGCGAAGAGAAAATTTCAATTATCGGATACGAAGGTACAGAGAACGAAGGTGTAATGGCGCGTTTTTCCGATATGATAATTTTTGGGATGTACGCACTGTTTACAGCTCTCGCTGTTACAATTGCAGGTACAGCAATTTACAGAAAGTTTAAATAATTAATTCAACCGAGTAATTTTTTACTCTATCACAATATTAAAATATGGGAAAGAAAAGAAGTTTCGGCGAGATTAATTCAAGCTCAATGGCTGATATAGCATTTCTGCTCCTGATATTTTTCCTTGTTACCACTTCGATGAGTACAAGTACCGGTTTGTCGCGAAGACTGCCGCCACCACTACCCCCGGATGTGGAAATTCCGCCCGTTGATGTTAATAAACGAAATCTTTTCGTTGTTAAAATTAATAGCGAAAATAAGTTACTTGTTCAGAACAATGAAATTCATTTGAGCGAACTGAGGGCAAAAACAAAGGAATTTATCAAGAATGATGCTAACGATCCGAATATGCCTGTGAGAACTTTGGTGAATATTCCGCTTATAGGAGAAATGGAAATAACAAAAGATCATGTTATTTCTCTACAGAACGACGTTGACACACAATATCAGGCTTATTTAGATGTACAGAATGAGTTGGTAGCCGCCTACAACGAATTGCGTAACGAGCTTTCAAAAGATAAGTTCGGAAAATTGTTTAATGATCTGGACGAAGATAAAAAGAAAGCAATTCAGGCTGCATATCCTCAAAAGATATCGGAAGCAGAACCAAAAAATTATGGAGGAGTAAAATAATGGCACAGATTAGAAAAGACAAAGAGCGATCAACTCCAAAACTATCAACATCGTCATTACCTGACATTATTTTTATGTTCCTGTTTTTCTTCATGGCTGTTACAACCATGAAAGAGGTAACATTTAAGGTAAGAGTATCATCGCCAAAGGCATCTGAAGCTGAAAAGCTCGAAAATAAATCGCTAACAAGGTATATATACGTAGGGAAACCTATGGAAGACTACAAAAAAATATACGGATCCGAAACCCGTATCCAGTTGGGCGATGCATTTGCTGACGTATCAGATTTGCAACAATTTATTATTAATGAGCGTAGCGCCATGAAAGAAGAAGACCAGCCGCTAATGGTGGTTTCTATAAAAGCCGATAAAGACACAAAAATGGGTATCGTGAACGATATTAAGAAAGAATTGCGAAATGCAAACGCCCTGAAAATTAACTATGCGGCATCAAAGCGTGAGGTTGAAGAGAAATAAATTGATTTTATTTAATATAAAAAAACCACAAACGCATGTTTGTGGTTTTTTTTATGATTTTTACAGCGTTTTTTTGTAATTTTGCACCCCAAATTCAGAATCTGTTCCTTTGTGAATTTGATTATTTGTGAATAGCATACGTGTTTTTTTGTTTTTAATTTCTACACAATAAATATGGCAAAATTTAAAGAATACTCAGGATTAAATCTTTCAAATATAAACAAAGAAATACTCGAAAGATGGCAACAACTGGATGTTTTTCGTAAAAGTATTGAAATCCGAGAGGGTAAACCTTCCTTTGTCTTTTATGAAGGTCCACCCTCTGCAAATGGCATGCCTGGTATTCATCATGTAATGGCGCGCGCAATTAAAGATATTTTCTGTCGTTATAAAACAATGCAGGGCTTTCAGGTAAAGCGAAAAGCTGGCTGGGATACACACGGGCTGCCGGTAGAACTTGGTGTTGAAAAATTACTCGGAATTACAAAAGACGATATTGGTAAAAAAATAAGTGTAGAAGAATATAACGCTGCCTGTCGGCACGATGTAATGAAATACACACGCGAATGGGAAGATTTGACCACTAAAATGGGCTACTGGGTGGACATGAACGACCCCTACATCACGTATGATAATCGTTACATTGAAACCTTGTGGTGGCTGCTCAAACAGCTATATAATAAAGGATTATTGTACAAAGGTTATACAATTCAGCCTTACTCTCCGGCTGCCGGAACAGGATTATCGACACATGAATTGAATCAACCCGGCTGTTATCGGGATGTGAAGGATACTACATGCGTGGCACAGTTTCGCCTCTCACCAACCCTCTCCAAAGGAGAGGGAGATGAGCGCAAATCTTCTGAAGTGATTAAACGTAAATTTTTGCTCAATTCCCCGCCTTCGGAGGGATTAGGGGAGGTATATTTTTTAGCTTGGACTACCACACCTTGGACTTTGCCTTCCAACACAGCGCTTTGTGTTGGTCAGAATATTGATTATGTGCTTTTACAAACAATTAATCCTTATACGAAAAAAGAATGTAAACTCATACTTGCAGAAGGGTTGATAGAAAAGGTGATTGGAAAAAACTTTTTCGAAATTCTT
>CAYQWD010000165.1:0-6429 GCA_964420955.1 uncultured Paludibacter sp.
CCATGCTGTTGGCAATAATTGCATCGTAAAATTTGCCCTTTACTACCAGCGGATAGTCAAAGTCCTTTTCTATTTTCTTTAGCTCTTTGAACTCGTTCAGAATTTTATCTTCAGGCACATAAAATCCATTTTTTTTGCCAAATTCTGCTAATTTTACTTTGTCGCGCGCTTCGAATTGTTCAATATCGGGCATGAAAGTTTCAATTCCTGCTGATTGCAATTTTTCGCGCAGTTTAATGAAATTAAAAAGCTCAGCATCGAAGTTGGGAATTATCAATTGAAGGTTTTCTTCTTCGTGTATATACATTAATCTGCTCCAAAGACTGTCGATGCCTGCGGTTGGATAGGGAATCTGATAGGTTTTATCTACCAAATCGTGCATGTATAATCCGGGTTCAAGCGCTTCATACGAAAAACCAATAATCCTAACGTTTTCTTGATAAGCATCGCGTATTGCCCTGATAACTGCTACTCCAGGACCGGGGCTGTCAATTGCATTTAAACCCGTTACCCCAATCGTTATTTTGTTTTTATTCATTTTATTTAATATGTTTTGTATTGAATATAAAATTGAGAAAAAAGAAAAATTTCTCCAAAAAACAAATTTGAATCGAAGGTCATTTGTTTTTTAAATGAAATACCGTCATTCAATAACATTAAAATCTTTGAGTTGAATCAAGAAATCTTCGAAATCGCGTTCAAAAAGAATCCTGTCAACATCATATCTCAGGCAAATTATATCAATAATTTCTTCGGAACTCACATTTTTTTTGAGAAGGTTGATAAGTTCTGCTCCTATTGGATTTGTTGAAAAGGAATCGCCAGTTGTAGGATTAAAGATAAAACCTTCATCACTGATTGCTATGTTTTTTCGAACATTCATTTTTTTAATTTTTTGTTGGTTTATCAATACAAAATAAATTTGTAAAAAAATAATTTTTTAAATATAGGCGTGAATAGCTGTTTTTTGTAGGTAAACTATTATTTATAGCTTAACTTTTATTGTGCCAAGGGGCAATTGTATAAGATAAATCTCCCTTTCGGGCAAACTGAAAGTTACAATGCTTTGGTTTGATTTTAATTTTTTTACAGATAAACCATTGGTTGTTAGAACATGAATTATATCTCCGGGACTTATTCCTGATATGGTTATACGGTTTTCATTTACCGAAATACTGTAATTTTGGATAAATTTTTTTTCAATGGAAGCGTCAAATTTTGTCTCAATTATTTGTTCAAATGTTCGCCAGTTTGGCGTACTTTGATAGGCAATTTTAGCTCCAACCGGTACTTTCAATATACAGCTTGATTTGTTTACCTGATCGAAAGTGTAATAATCAACAGGCGGAGGTAAGGGATTTGCTATTGCAAATTCGACCAAGTTAGTACAATTGTAAAACGTAGCATAACCTATACTTGAAGTAGATTTTGGAACAAAAAATTTAGTGAGGCCTGTGCAAAATTCAAATGCATAATTACCAATTGATAACACTGATTCGGGTAAATTAACTTCCAAAACATTTGCACAACCATCGAAAGCAGAAATTCCAATATTTTTTGTTGAAGGTAAAACATCAATTTTTCCTGTTTTGCTTAACGGACAAATTAGCAAGGTGTCGAATGCTGCATTGTATAATATTCCATCATATGCCGCATATCTTTTGTTCATTTTATCCACGGTAAATCCAGTAATTCCACTACAGCCATAAAATGAATATTCACCTAACGATGTGAGTAATGCAGGTAAGTTCAAATTGCCGACTATGTTGACGCAAAAAGCAAAAGCAGATGGATCGGTCGATGTTACTGTTGAAGGCATTACATAATTGCCACTTTTAAGCTGTGGAAAGCACAACAATCGATCAATATTTTTCGAAAATAGGACATCATCCACACTCGTAAAATATTGGTTGTTGGGATTAACAATAAATTTTGAAATTTGGCTACAACCATAAAACGCATAATATCCGATATAATCAACCGATGCCGGAATAGTTATGTTGCCTGTTAGTTTACTGCATTTATAAAAAGCATGACTGCCTATTAACTTTACATTTTCAGGAATTGTAAAATTACCTGTTTTACCTGCCGGACAAATAAAAAGTGTATCTAAATTTTTACTGTAAAGGCAATCGTTATGTGAAGTAAATGCTGTGTTTGAAGTGCTGACACTGAATGAACTGATATTGTTGCATTCGAAAAAACAGAACTTGCCCAGATCAGTAAGTCCGGCAGGAATTGTTATAGAGCCATTCAGATTACTGCAGCCATAAAAAGCGCCATCTTCAATTTTTTTCAAACTTGAAGGTAATGAGAGGTTTCCAACAATGCCATTGCAATATGCAAATGCGTAATTACCTATTGAATTAAGCGTTGAAGAGAAATTGAGTTGCATTAAATTTTTATGACCCTCAAATGCAGATGCACCTACATGTTTTACCGATGATGGAATTGTATAAGAACCTGACTTGCCGCCAGGGAAAATAAAAAGTGTATCCTGATTTTTGTTAAATAAAACGCCGTTATTGCTGGAAAATCTTGTATTGTTACTTGATACAGAAAATGAACTTATTTCTGAACAGCCATAAAATGCATAATCTGCAATCGATTTTATGCTTGCAGGTATTGTGAATGTGCCGGTGAGTTTTGAGCAGTAGTAAAATGCAAGATAACCTATTGACAGGGCGCTGGAAGGAACTTTAAATGAGGTTAATGTATGTTTAAAAATATTGTAAACCGGATTATAAAAAGCATAAGCAGGAATTTCATTTACAGGGTAAGTCGTAAAAACACCTGAAATTGTTCCATTTATACCGGAGTAGGCTTTAATGCTTACCAAAGTAAGATCAGCCGTTGATAAAACTGGCATTTTATCACGCAGAAATGTAAAATCACGTGCATCAATATTGCCTGTGAGAGTAAGTGTAGTAATGACTTTTGATTCACTTTCGGTTATTAATGTACTTAAAGTGCCTGCATTACTTACATTTACAGTTTTTATTGTTTGGCTGTAGCATAAAGATATATTTGCTAATACAATTGCCCAAATATAGATATGTTTTATCATTGATATTATTTGTATTGAAAGTTTGATTTTAAAATTGAAGTTTTAAATTTCAGTTTTTAATATTCCAATAATTCGTTATAAAATTATTATTGTGAACATAAAGATGCAAAAATGCAAACGCACAAGGAAAACTTTTAAGTTTTCCTCATTGCGTACTTTATTTAAAAATCAGGATATTAGAATGTTATATAAATTTATAATTTTGTGTCCTGTGCGTTGAGTATTTATATTCATTGTAAAATAATATTAGTGTCAATGCATAACAGCTTGATATAATCCGAATTGTATTATTTTATAACGATCCATTGAATATTTGAATGATATTATAAGTTTGAAAGTCATTCAATAAAAATCAATAAAAAACAAAATTAATTATGGAATAAATCTATATAAAAAAATGAGGTTTAAATGTATTTTTTGTAGGTGAAATTTAATGGCAACACAAAAGATTTTGTTCTACATTTTTAAAGGAATTATAAGTTCAACATTAAATTGGTCGCTGGTTTCGTATATTTTTAAATTATACGCGTTTGGATATAATAATTCGAGATTTTTTTTCAGATTCGATAAACCTATGCCTGTATAATGATCTTCTTTTTTTATATTTTCTGTAAACTTGCTGTTGATAATATTACAAAACAGATTTCCGTTTTCAATTTTTATTGAAAAATGAATAAACGATTTAGTTTGATAACTGATACCATGTTTAAACGCATTTTCAACAAATGAAATAAATAGCATGGGAGGAATTTCTACTTCAGGAATTTTTCTTGGAATTATACATTTTATCTCTACAGTTCGCGGAATGCGTAATTTCATTAAATCAAAGTAACTTTTTACAAACTCTAAATCTTTTGATAATAGAGTAGTACCTTTTGATGTATCGTAAAGCAAATAACGCATTAATACCGACAGTTTTATAATTGCATCGCGAGCTTTTTCTACATTCATGTCAATAAGTGCATAAATGTTATTTAATGTGTTCATTAAGAAGTGTGGGTTAATCTGATGTCTGAGCAGTGCAAGTTCAGTAACCAAATGTTCCCGTTCAATTTCTTTTCTGCGGTTTTCTTCATTCAACCAACGTGTTCCAATTTTAAATGTAGTACTTGTTCCCAGCACAAGCAGTGCAATTGCAAAATAATCGATAAAAATTAGAAATACCGATTTTTGAATTTTGTTTGCTGTATACCTGTAGCCCTCAGGTAAAGGCATTGATGACCCCATTTCCATGGGAGGCATTCCTGGTCCAAGTTCCATTTTTGGCATTTCAAGCGTGTTTTTAGCATTAAAATTTACCTGTAACAAAACAGATAAACTCACAATTACAATTGTAACTAATACTACTGAAACAATATAAAAGTAATGTTTTTTTCGGAAAAGGAATCTGGGAATGAGAAAATAAATATTTATGGAAAACAAAATTAAATATGATGTAATATGAATCCAGTCTTCAAAAATGTTATTCCATAAAGGTCTGTCAAATAGCCTGTTGTTATAATAAGGTACGAAAAATACACCTAACCAAAGAAAAGAATAGATTATTAATTCAAGGTTCTCTGATTTTATGTTAAGTTTACCGGTAATGATTCTCATTTCTGTTTCATTGAAAAGCAAAGATATATCATTTCTTGTAAAATTGTTGAAGAGGAACTTGCTTGAATGCAAAAAACCGGTTAACTTTTTTTAAAGTAAACCGGTTTTTTTGAAAGGTTGATTTTGAATTGACAGGAGAATATCTTATTCAGAAATTACTTCGAATGTAACTTCTGCTGTCACTTCCTTGTGTAGTTTTAATGTTGCTTTATAAGTGCCAATTTCTTTAACAGGCTCTTTTAGAACAATTACTTTACGGTCAACGGTTAACCCTTTTTTCTCGAAAGCATCGGCAATCTGGATAGGTCCAACTGCGCCGAAAATTTTACCGGTAGTACTTGTTTTTGCGCCAATGGTTAGAATAATGTCTTTTACTTTTTCAGCCAATTCTATCGCTTCGTTTTTAATGCGTTCGAGTTTGTGAGCACGTTGTTTCATGTCTTCGGCAAGCATTTTTTTTGCCGATTCGGTAGCAAGCACTGCTTTTTTTGTAGGGATAAGAAAATTACGTCCGTAACCATCTTTTACCTTTACTATATCGCCCTTGAATCCAAGATTGATAACATCTTCCTTTAAAATGATTTCCATACTGTTTTCCTCCTTTTTTTATTTCAACATATCCGTTACATAAGGCAGAAGCGCCAAATGTCTTGCTCTCTTAACTGCTTGTGCCACTTTTCTCTGAAATTTTAGTGAAGTTCCGGTAAGTCGGCGAGGTAGAATTTTACCCTGTTCGTTGAGGAACTTTTTCAGAAAATCGGGATCTTTATAATCAATAAACTTGATACCGCTTTTTTTGAAACGGCAATATTTTTTTCTTTGTGTTTAAATGCCTCATATAAAGCATTAATTTTGTGTTTTTTACATCCACTGTAGGTGGTGTCAGATATCTGATATCTCCGTTGTTTGCTGCCATTTTTTAGTTCTCCTTTACTTCTTTTTGTTTAACACTTTTTCTTTTTTCGGCATACTCGTACGCGTATTTATCCAAGCGGAATGTAAGGAAACGAAGCACGCGCTCGTCACGACGGAAATTGGTCTCGAGGGTAGTAATTACATTTGCAGGTGCATCGAATTGCAGCAATGTGTAAAAACCTGTCGATTTTTTTTGAATGGGGTAGGCAAGCTTTTTCAAACCCCAAAGTTCTTCATTTGTGATAGTCGCACCACTGTCCGTCAACAGCGATTTGAATTTCTCTACCGCTTCCTTCATCTGTACATCAGACAAAACGGGAGTTAAAATGAAAACGGTTTCATAATGATTTAACATACTGTTTAGTAACTTTTTAATTAATATTTGTTCTTTTATTATTAAAGCGGTGCAAAGGTAGCAATAATTATTTGATTTACAAAGAACTCAACGAAGTTTTTGTGCCAAAATGAACGTGATTTAAAAAGTAAATACGGTATCAAAGTTGAAATAATTCTTGAAATTTAAAATTGATGGATGCAATTTAAGTATAATATGGAAAAACCCGAAAAAAATAATCTGTAGCTATTTATAAAAGTTTACTTAACGAAAAAACTGAAGTAAAAAATCCAAAACTTAAGTAAAAAATAAGAAGTACTGAAACTTTATACTTTTTCACTACTGACCGATAAAAAAAAGTTTGAATTAATTTTTTTAGCATGTTAGATTCCTCACTATGTTCGGAATGACAGACAATCAATAAGTTAGGTTTTTGGAAAGAGGCAGGTTGGCGGCGAAGCCGCCAACCTGCCTCCTCCCAACCATAATCAATACAAAGCATTGTCATTCAGAGCGT
>CAYQWD010000166.1:0-937 GCA_964420955.1 uncultured Paludibacter sp.
CTATTTCTGCGGGTATTTCAGAAGCATTCTCCAAATAAGTAGGTGAGCCATCATTAAACTTTATTTGATATTTTGTATCTGCTGAATTTGTTACTTCATTTTTAAGTTTAAAAGTGTACTTTTGATTAATACATAGTTTGATGCTCGATGGAATAAAAATTTTAAGCTCAGGAGTTGAACCAACGTACAAATTATAATTTGCAGTGTAATCTTTACCCTGATATGTAATTGTATAGGTAATTTTCCAAAATTCACCATCTACACTATTTAAGTAGTCATGTTTGAAAAAATTACCTGTAGTGTATGTTCCTGTAAAAGGCGCAGAGCCATCGCCCCAGTCAATGGAATTTAAGGGTACAATCGTAAAAGTAACGGGATTTAAATCGGTAGTGCTTGATTTACAAATTGTGTAGTATTCAATTTCTCCTTTATTATTATATTTTGGTGAAGCTGGTTGAGCTACATTGAATGTTAAATCAGGGTCATCAAAAGTATTTCTTGTTGATTTTCTTAATAAAATGGAGTCATTTTGAATTTCTAAATTTGTGTTCCTTACATTCTCTTCTTTTTTTTCATTCAAAAGCAATTCTGCAAAATTCTTTTCAGAAAAAGCAAAAACATAAAAGTTACCCTGAAGTATTAGAAATAAAGAAAATATATAAAAAAGCTTTTTCATTGAGCTTTGTTTAGCTTAAATAAACCGGTTAATACTAATTTCCCCGCTGCCAATGCAAATTTTCGATTCCTTATCATAAATCACTCCAAACTGGCCTGGGGCGATACCCTGAAGCATAGTTTCTGAATGCACTAAATATCCTTGCGGAGTATATATGATTTTTCCTTTTGTAAATTCGGGTGTATGCCTGATTTTAAAAGTTATGTCAAGTTCTTTAATTTTATTTTCGAACGGGTTTTCAGTAATAAAATGTAAATCCTG
>CAYQWD010000166.1:947-1280 GCA_964420955.1 uncultured Paludibacter sp.
AAATTTATCTCCATATTGTGTTTCCACACCATAACCTTTCGAAGCCCACACTATATTTGCATCTACATCTTTTTTAACTACGTACCACGGACCACCTGAAATACCAAGTCCTTTGCGTTGTCCAACTGTATGAAACCAATAACCTTTGTGATGACCGATAATTTTTCCTGTTTCAAATTCAACAATAGGTCCATGTTTTTCACCCATGTAGCGGCGAATAAAATCATTGTAATTTACCTTTCCCAAAAAACAAATTCCCTGACTATCCTGACGTTTTGCGCTTGGTAATTCAGCTTTTTTGGCAATTTCACGAACTTCGCTTTTCATCAAGTG
>CAYQWD010000166.1:1307-6303 GCA_964420955.1 uncultured Paludibacter sp.
AACCTGCAAATAATCAATCTGCGCCAGAAAATCTGTCTGATCTTTAACAGGATCTTTCGCTGTGGATAAATACACCTTACCATTTTTCTCTGTTGTGGTAGCATAATGTCCCGTTGCTGTTTTATCATATTGATAACCTACCCTTCTCTCAAAAACGCCAAACTTTATCAATTTATTGCACATTACATCAGGATTTGGTGTTAATCCCTGTTTCACTTTATTAATAGCATACGCAACAACATTATCCCAATAATCTTTATGCAAATCAACCACTTCTAACCTGCAACCGTATTTTCGGGCAATAAGACTTGCCATTTCAATATCTTCTTCTGATGTACAATGCAATAGTTCATCATCGTCCATTCCTATTTTTATATAAAATAAATCAGGCGTATAACCTGCTTCTTTCATTAAGTGAACTACCACCGAACTGTCAACACCACCCGATAATAAAGCTGCAATATTCATTTTTTTAATAGAACAAAAAGTAAAGAACAAAGAATAAGGACTTTAAAGAACCAATAATCTAATATAACAAACGCAATAAATTATTGCGGTTAAGCACGCATCCGTCAGACCGCTTTGAGCGGTCTGACGGGTAGGAATTTCAAATTTTGTGCAAAAGCATTTGTCGTTTATTATAATTTATTTAATTAATATTCAGCACATTATGAAAGATAAAAAGCAAAATAGTCAAAAATCTTTATTCATTTATCTTTGTTCCTTGATCCTTGTTCTTTGTTCTAAATATAATATTCTGCCAATTCCACTATTCCGGCACGCATAGCATACTTTGTAGCTTCGTAAACTGTATTTACTTCAATTTTTCTAAAGATATTTTTCCGGTGCGTCATCACAGTGTGAATGCTTACATTTCGTTTTGCAGCAATCTCCTTAGTAGTTTTTCCCAGTGTAATTTCCTTTAGAATTTCATTTTCGGTAACAGTAAGCAAATTCGATTTTCCCTGTTTTAAGCTTTTTGGTACATGTTTGTTAAGCAAAACATTACTTACCTGACTGCAAATATAGCGATTTCCTGAAATTATTGTTTTAAAAGCAGCCCGAAATTCATCTTCGGTGCTTAGCTTTAACATAATACTTATATTTATTCCTGTTTCGAGGAGTATTTTATGTTTTTCTGCAACAAAGTCTTCGAGTATTAGCATGCACTGCTGTTCTGAATTTTCATAAAGAGTACTTATACTCTCTCTAATGTTTTGTAAAATATGCCTGTTTTCTAATATAAGTATGTAGTCTATCTTATTTTTTTTGCAAATTTGCTGTAAATTTTCAAAATTATCAGCCTCAATAAAAGTCATACCCGGGAATAAATCATTTAAAAAATTGATGATTCCGGCTCTTTCGATAAAACTTTCTGAGAAAATTGCAAAATTCATTCGGTAATATTTTTTTACGAAATAAACTTGAGATATCTGATATTAAAAAAAAGACGACTATTCATGTCGTCTTTTTCATTAGTTTAGTTCTTATGTTAAAATTCCCACAAATCGAGTTCAAAATTCAGCAATTCAGTTTCTATTCTTTTTTGTTCTTTTCTAATTTTTTCAGCTGTATCATAAGTATCAAGTGCTGTTCGTCCAAACATATTGGCATCACCAAGTAAATAGCTTGCGTAATACTTTTGAGCAAAAAACTCATCGAAAGTCAATCGTTGGGATTCATTTCCGTTTGGTATTACATACTGCTTAGCCAAATAAGGGCGCAATTCATCGAAAGAAAACCAGCAAAGAATGGATTCACGCAAGAAATCAAAGCGATTTTTTGAGCGCGAATTGTTTGGATTATTCGGATTTATAGGAGCAATTGCGATAATTTTTGAAAACATACGCGAATAATGCTTATCGAAGAAAACAATTTCCTGGGTGAGAAATTTTACCTGTGATCTGATATATTGTTGATATTGATCTTCGCCAATTTTGATTGTACGCGTAACAGGATCAATCTGCAACAAGTCGTTATCACGTTCGTCATCGTAAGCAAAAATAAGGGGTAAATCTACTTCATCAACCTTTTCTTTAAAAGTAGGACGAACTTCACGTGCGTTACGTCTGTAAACCGGTAAACCATCAGTGATAGCTTCGAGAATTAAACGAAATAAACTTTTGTATTGTTCGTTAAAACGCAAAGGATAGTAAAGCTGAAAATTTTGTTTATCGCGTAAGTCAATTACCTTATACAATATCCGCGACCATGCAATATCATCGAAACGGTGGTTAATTATTGCAATGGTATCAGCCAGTGCATCCATTTGGGTCGTTTGCAGTGCAATACCTCCTTTCGAGTTGAAAAATGGTTGTGCTGTTTCTTGCGATTTTGCAGTTTGTGAAGCGTTTAGCACAAACAACAGGAATATTAAAATAAAACTATATTTTTTCATTTGCTCAAATCTTAAATAATCTTTTATTAGATATTTATCTGTATTAAACCCGGACTTCTTACTTTACCATCAGGACCTATTGCTTTAATATTTTTAAAGGTAATAATATCACCTCCTTCAAGGCGCTCAATGTCAGACAACATACGGGAATTAAGTTTATTTCCTGAACCGTTTATTACTCCGTAAACTGTTTGCATGGTAAAAGATTGAACATTGAAGTTTGCTTTAATCAGTTCATCCTGTCCGTAACTTGCTACTATTGAAACATCGCCTGAACGAAGAATTTTTTTTGTAACCTGTCCTTCAAATATCTGACGAGTTACGCCTCCGGCATCAGCATATTCAAAAAACGATTTAGGATCGGGCAAATATTTAACCCTGTAATTCGAAACACCCATCAGTAATTCTTTGCCTTCAATTTTTCCATAAACCGAAATGGTGATTTCTCCATCGCGTGTGGGTCTAATGATGTATTTACCAAGACCAGTTTTGGTTGCCTCTCCTCCTGCAATTTTTACTGAAACGTTTTCAGCAGCAACTCCCGGAACTGAAATGCTGAATTTATTATCAATTCCTCTATAAACTACGTTCAAATCTTCGTTTGATATTGTAGCCGAGGGCTCTCCAACGATATACTGATAGGGTTCTGAAGTATGAATTTCCCATGTTCCATCGTTTTTGGGTACTCTGACTTTGGCAGTAAATGTATGCGGACCGAGACTTGATCCACTTAGTTGTAATTCGTCCCTGTTACCTAATGAAGTGTTGTTCACAAAATATTCATAAGAACTCACCTTGTTTTCATCGTAAGCTGCTAATACAATTTTTGCCTTATAAGTTCCGCCCCTTAACACGTAACTTGATTCAGCATTAACAATTACTTTCAGCTTATTAAGGTCGAAATCCTGTAAGTTAGCTTTTTGACGCAAAAACTGAACAGTTTCCGATTCGGCTGTGCGTACATCAGACTGATATTTACTTAACATAGTAATAACAGCAGCAACTGGCATGCTTTCGAACATAGCACCAGACCAAGGTCTGCCATTTTTATTGTTCGTATCAAACATTTTTTTGTACATTTCCTGCTTCGACACATCACCTGTGGTCATTTGTACAATAAAATCGCGATATTTGTTTATTTCATCTTTTAGCTTTTCATCTCCTTTTCCCAGAGCAAACTGTCCGGCTGCATCAATATTCTCCCGTGCTTGGATTTTTATGGCATTGGGATCAGCCTTGTCACCATCGGCAATTTTTACAATTTGAAATTTAACATCTTGAATATGCTTAACCAATCCATCCGATTTTTCTTTTACCATTTTTGCCTGATCAAGATACTCCTTTACCTTGACAGGATTTTTCTCGGCTTCGGCTGTAAAACTGCTGTAAAGTCCTTTATTCCGAATTTCAGCAGAAGAAATCGACTCTCCTAATCCAAGATTTACCATATCGAAACCATTCAATACTTCATTGGATACGTTTAGCGCCAACATAGCTGTAAGCACTAAATACATCATTCCAATCATTTTTTGCCTCGGGGTTTCGGGACAATTTTTTCCAGCACTCATTTGTTAATTATTTTCTTTTATGTTTCAAGATAAAGCATTAAGCATGTTGCCATATATTCTGTTTAGATCAGCTATATTACGAGACAAACCTACAGCGTTATTTTTGAAATTTTCCGCTTCTTCCACAGCGTTTGTTGTGGATATTTTTATTTTTTTTACTTCCGAAATAACAGCATTCAATTCATCGGTTAATTTTCTCATCGAATCAGATTGTGAGGTGATTGACTCAGACTGAAGATGAATATTTTTTAACTGAATTTCGTAAATAGAGTTTATTGAAGCCAAATTCCTGTTGATATCTTCAATTTTTGAAGAATAATGTTTGGTGTTTTTTTCTACTGCGTCCATGCCTGTTGAAATGCCTGAATATGAAATATGTAGTCGTTCAACTTCAGCATTAAGAGAATCCTGGGTTTGCGTATATTTTTTGGTTGAAGCCGATGCATTTTCTATGTTCTTTACAAATTTATCGGTTACTTCTACTATCGAAGATAAATCATTTAATTGTTTTGCCGTTGCAGTTAACGATTTTATTCCTTCAGATAACTTTTCGATTTCACTTTCGAGCATGGCTGAAGTTTTATAACTTGCCGGTTGCGATGTGGTTGTTTGTCCGTTTCCACTAAGCAGATTTATTTTTTGATTTCCATCAGAAAAATCAAATACATTGTTCCAATTAAATTCCTTATGAGGTTTATCAAAAACTCCCAATGAAAAAATTAAAACTTCAGTCAGCATACCTACCATTAACATTTCGTTGGCATAATTCAAATGCAAGATTTTAAAAAGTGCACCTAAAATTACAATTGCAGCTCCCAAACTGTAAGCAGCACTAATAATACGTTTTATTGTATATGAGTTCCACCATAAATCGAACTTAGATTGTTGGTTCATAATGATTCTTTTTTTAATTAGTTGAATATTTTTTAATAATTATTCGCCATTGAATGAGCGTATACACCTGAATCCTATGTATGAGCGACTTTCGAACTGATATTCGTAAGTACGCACACCACATTGCAGATAATAT
>CAYQWD010000167.1:0-6291 GCA_964420955.1 uncultured Paludibacter sp.
TCGAACCTGAAAACAGAGGTACAATCAATGCATTCCAAACTTATTTGGTAGTTCTTAAACAAACTTTTACCGGCGATGCAACTTGTAAAGTTGAAGTAATTATGAATCCTGCCATAAGCGCTACAGAACCTGCTACCGGTTGGATTAATGGAACACCAAACGATGCAAATACTTTTGGAGGAACTTATGGTGTAGCGATAAGAAGAAGAAATCTTGGCAGCACTGCCTATATTCGAATTGCAGGATTGCGCGTAGCTACAACTTATGCATCGGTAGTTGGAATTTCTACAGGTGTTGATAAATTAAGCGCTGACAACAATAATATTTATTCATTTAATAAAGAAATTATTACAGAAAGCGCTGGAAGATTGAAAGTATTCAACTTGTCAGGCGCAGAAGTATTGAATGCTGAGACTCAAGGAAAATTGCAAACTTCTTTAAACAAGGGAATGTATATAGTTCGTTTCACCTCGATGGATGGTAAAGTATATTCTAAAAAAATTGATATTAAATAATTGTTTTTTGTTTTAAATAAATTCATCCTTTTCAATACAAATTCGGGCAAGTGAAAATATTGCTTGCCCATTTTTTACCTTTTTCAAATGAGAAAATACTCACTTTTAATACTGTTTCTCTTTTTCAGTTGGCACCTTGCTGCCAAAAGGATTGTTGTATCAACTGCTAATGAGATAACAAATGGCGCATGGTTTCCGAATGACACCATTGTAATGAAAAACGGTATTTGGACTGATAATACCATTGTATTTAAAGGTATAGGTACAGCTTCTCAGCCTATTGTACTGATTGCAGAAACTCCAGGAAGTGTAATATTAAACGGTACATCAAAACTATCAATGTCCGGAAAATATCTTGAAGTTAATGGATTATATTTTAAAGAGGGAAACTTAAGCGGTTCAGATATTGTCGCTTTTCGTACATCAACCTCAGAGCTTGCTGAAAATTGCAGATTAACCAATACAGCCATTGTAAGCTATAATCCACCTTTAAATACCGTCGACAGCAAATGGGTATCGCTATATGGCAAAAACAATAAAGTAGATCGATGTTCATTTGTAAATAAAAATAATTCAGGAGCACTGCTTGTAGTTTGGCTTACAAGTGGAGTTACAGTAAATCATCAAATTACCGATAACTATTTTGGTTACAGAATTGCAAATAAAGATGCCAATGGAAACGAACTGAACGGACAGGAAATTATTCGTGTGGGCGACAGTTCAACATCCATGACTTTTGCAAATTGTACAATTTCAGGAAATTTCTTTGAAAAATGCAACGGTGAAATTGAAATAATTTCCAATAAATCTTGCGGAAATTTATATCGTAACAATTTATTTCTCGAATGCAGAGGTATGCTCACACTACGTCATGGCAATGCATGTACAGTGGAAGGAAATTATTTTTTCGGAAACGGAGTTTCAGAATCGGGCGGTGTTCGAATAATTGGCGAGGATCATAAAGTGTACAACAATTATTTTGAAAATTTGCGGGGGACTAATTTTCGGTCGGCTATTTGCATGGTTCGAGGCATGGAAAATTCTGCACTGAATGATTATTTTCAGGTTAAAAACGCACTGGTTGCATTTAACACCATGGTTAACTGCACCCAATCTTTCAGCATAAACTACAACAGCAGTACATCATATAAAATGCCTCCTGTAGGCACGGTTATAGCGCATAACCACGTTTACAACACAACCACAAGTTCCCGAATCAATGTGAATATTAACACAACAAGCTTAGCAAGCATGGATATTACATGGGTTAATAACCTGATGAATATGGGAAGTTACACGAATTTTGCTTATAATTCAACACAGGTAATTACTGGAAAAGATGCAAAAATGATTACAATTCCAACAACAATCCCTATGTTTGAACCCAGCGCCGAGTCTGCTTTAATTGAATATTCTACTGCTGAGTATTCTTTCATAATGAATGACATTAGAGGCAGAGTTCGGGGCGCTATAAAAATACCCGGAGCAAGTCAGCTTTCTGGTGAAATTAATAGCGAAATGCCTGTAAAAAAGAACGTTGGAGGTTTTTTTTTAAATAATGCAAATACTGCAGTAAATAAAATTAACGAAAATTGTGAAATTAAAATTAGAGTCGATAACCTGAATCTTGTTGTCGATACTGAATTTCCGGCTTTTGTAGCTGTTTACGATTCATCGGGTAAAATTATTTTACAACAAAGTATAAACCCTGGCACAAACACTTTAAGTATTAACAGAACAGGATTATTCCTTGTAAAAACTATAAAAAGTTCAGGTGCTCCTTTTTCAGCAAAAATTGTACTTAAATAATAAAAATTCTCTTGAATATAAAAAATGAAACTCCTGAAAATAACGGTACTGACAATTTTTATTTTTGGAACACATTTATTCGTAAAATCGAATGAACATCCGGGATTATTATTAACATCCAAAGGTGTAAAAGAAATTAAAGCAGCAAAAGGAAAATATCCTGCTTTCGATGCATCGGTATCCGAAATGCAAGCTTTGGCAAATACTGCTGTAAATTCTTCGATTGAAGTTCCACAGCCAAAAGATGGTGGCGGCGGATACACACACGAAAAGCACAAAAATAATTATTACCAAATGAATGCCTGTGGTATCATGTATCAACTTACCGGTAAAACATTGTATGCTCAGTTTGTTAAAGAAATGCTGTTAAAATATGCCGAAATGTATCCCAACCTGGGACTGCATCCTGCAGTTAAGTCAAGTACACCCGGAAAAATTTTCTGGCAGGCTTTGAATGAAGCAGTGTGGTTGGTTCATACAGCCAATGCTTACGATTGTGTTTATAATTATATTAACCAAAAAGATAGACAATATATTGAAAACAATTTGTTTTATCCCGTAGCCGAGTTTATTTCCAATGGTAATCCTGAAAACTATGCAGTTTTTAACATGATGCACAATCATGGAACATGGGCTACGGCTGCAGTCGGAATGATTGGTTATGCTATGGGTGATAAAAATTTGGTGGAGAAGGCACTTTATGGTTCAAAAAAAGATGGTAAAACAGGATTTATCAAGCAATTGGATGTTTTATTCTCGCCCGATGGTTATTTTACCGAAGGTCCCTATTATCAGCGATATTCTATTTGGCCTTTTATTACTTTTGCTCAGGTAATTGAAAACAAACAGCCTGAATTGAGAATATTCAAATATCGAAACGAAATATTAAACAAAGCTGTAAACACACTTTTACAGTGTACGTATAATGGCGAAATTATTCGCATGAACGATGCATTGCTTAAAAATTTAAATACTCAGGAAATTATTTATGCAGTTAATATTGCCTATAAAAATAATCCATCTAATATATCGCTTCTGAGTATAGCACAAATGCAAAACTCCTTTATAATATCAGATGCAGGTATTGTAACTGCAAAAGCCTTAAAACTTAAAAAAGCAAAACCATTCGAATTTAAATCGATTTTACTTTCCGATGGTGAAAAAGGTGATGAAGGTGGTATAGCAATTTTCAGACAGGGTGAAGGAAAAAACCAAACTTGTTTAACATTTAAAGCTACTTCTCACGGCTTATCGCATGGACATTTCGACAAATTAACGATAGGTTTATTCGACAATGGTAACGAAATTTTAACCGATTATGGCGCAGTACGCTTTCTAAATATCGAACCAAAATTCGGAGGACACTATACAAAGGAAAACGAATCGTGGGCAAAACAAACTATTGCTCATAATACAGCTACAATCGACCAAAAAAGTCATTTCGATGCCGACATTAAAATAAGCGAAAAATTCCATTCCGAAATATTATTCTCTGACTTTTCGAAAACCGATTTTCAGATAATTTCAGCAATTGAAAAAAATGCTGCAAAAGATGTGATCATGCAACGCACAGTTTCATTGTTGAAAAGTAAATGCTTTGAATTTCCTGTTGTTATCGATATTTTTAAGGTACTATCAAATTCACAACGCTGTATTGATTTGCCTTTTCACTACAGCGGACAAGTAATTTCTACCAGTTTTAATGCAAAAAAAATATCCGACAAGTTACAGACTTTTGGATTAAACAATGGATATCAACATTTATGGCTCGAGGCTTCAGCAAAAACCGATAAACCACTTTCAACATTTACTTTTGTTAAAGGGTCAAGGTTTTACAGTATATCCTCGATGGTAAATTCGGATACTGAATTTTATCTGACAAGGCTCGGTGCTAACGATCCTGAGTTTAATTTCCGTCCGGAGGCAGCATTAATAATACGACAGCCTGCGTCAATGAACCACACATTTGTTAATGTTGTTGAGCCACATGGTTTGTACGATTTAACGAAGGAAGTTACTTCGGGTTATAGATCATTTATTTATAAAATAGAAAAGTTGGTTGATAACGATAATTATACAGCAATAAGAATAACTACTACAAACAATAAAACATTAATTTTTGTAACAGTGAATCAAAATTTCGATCACAATAAAATTCATAATATAAAAATAAACAATACAACAATAACATTTACAGGTAATTATTATTATTCAGAAAATTAAAAAATATTTTAGTATGAAAAGGAAAAGTGATAAATTCATTCTGACCAATGGTTTGGAATGGCAACAATTGGGCGGAGGCGTTTCACGTCAGTTTTTAGGATATGACAATCAGATAATGATGGTCAAAGTACAGTTTGAAAAAGGTTCAATTGGTTCGGCTCATCAGCATTTCCACACTCAAGCAACTTATTGCGTAAGCGGAAAATTTGAATTTACTATCGGAGAAGAAAAAAAGATTATTAGTGCCGGCGATGGAGTTTATATTGAGCCAAATATAATTCATGGAGCTTTGTGCCTTGAGTCAGGTATTTTAATCGATGTTTTCAGTCCTGTTCGTGAGGACTTTTTAAGTGGCGCTACAGTTTCTTATTTTGGCGACAAAAAATAGAAAAAAATCAAAATTATTTCTGCTTAACAAACTCAAGAACCTATCGAAAATTTTGATGCATAATTCTCGATTCACAATTCTTAATTCTAAAAAAAATAAACATGAAAATAAAAGGATTACGTTGGTGGATTATTGGTTTGATAATGATAATTACCATTATCAACTATTTGGACAGGGGTACACTTAATTATATGTGGGTTGCCAATGTTGAATATCCCATAGTAGAACAAATTGATAAAAATCTGAAAGAAAACCAGGCAATTATTACAGAAGATCGGTTACATTATAAATTATTTGATGCAGAAAAAGGCGAACAAATAATTGATACTGGCAAAATTCTGATAAAAGAAAAAAAATCAAAGACCATCGCAGTCAAAAGAGAGGGAATTGCATACGATCTTGGATTTTTAAACGAAAATTCTTCCATAGAGGAAAACGAAAAGACTGCTAAAGATATTTTGGGTTTTATAACCATTTTTTTTATGATAGCATATGGAATAAGTCAGTTAGTTTCCGGTAAGTTATACGATAGGATAGGAACAAGAAAAGGGTTTACAATTTCCGTATTGTTGTGGGGAATTGCTGATGCATTGACTTCGCTGGCAAGTGGAAAATTTTCTTTAACCACATTTCGAATGATGCTTGGATTAGGTGAGGCAGGTCCTTGGCCTGGTGCCGTAAAAAGCAATGCCGAATGGTTTCCACAAAAAGAACGTGCATTGGCACAGGGAATGTTCAACGCAGCTGCCTCTATAGGTTCAATATTAGCGCCTATCATCATTTTAATGCTTTATCTGGCTTTTGGCTGGAAAATTACGTTCATAGTTGTAGGTTCTTTTGGATTGGTATGGTTAATACCATGGCTTATAATTAACAAAAAAGGACCCAAAGAACATAAATGGATTACTGTAAAAGAAAAGGAGTATATTTTAAGTGGTCAGCCTGAAGCAAAAATCACTACCGATAGAGGTAAGTCATGGGGAGAATTATTAACTAACAAGAAAAACTATTCGGTAATCTTAGGTCGGTTCTTTTTAGACCCTATATGGTGGATGTTTGTTACTTACTTACCTATGTATTTAACAAGTGTTTTCAATCTTAACATCAAAGAAGTTGCATTCTCGGCTTGGGTACCTTATGTTGGAGCTATGATTGGAAGTCTTACAGGTGGTTGGTTTTCGGGGCACTTAATAAAAAAAGGTAATTCTGTGGATAAGTCAAGAAAAATTGCAATGATTATTGGCGGAATTATTATTATTCCAGCAATTGGCTTGGCTGTTACTGCATCGAATGTGTTAATTGCCGTAATCGCTATGGCTTTTGTATTGGGTGGATTCCAGTTTACAATGACAAATA
>CAYQWD010000168.1:0-945 GCA_964420955.1 uncultured Paludibacter sp.
GTTGATTATCTGATACTTACGACCGCACTAAATTTATAGGGGACAAGTCAGGAAAAATCAGGAATCAGAAACTAATTCTGATACTTTTAATAATATTATCATTACTCATATCTATTGCAATTTGGCTGTATTATCAGATTAAGGATAAAAAATCGCTACTGCGAATTGCTGAAAAAGACCGGAAAGTTTCTCAATTGCTGATTGAGGCTGAGCAAAACGAACGCTCTCGTATTGCCCGCGATTTACACGATGGTGTAAACCAAAAACTTGCGGTTATGAAAATGCATTTATCCATGCTGAAGGATGCAAAGACAGAAACAATTGCAAATGTTACCGATTTACTTGAACAAACTATTGTTGATGTGCGCACAATTTCGCACAACCTTTATCCGAAAGACCTCGATAAAGGAATTGTTGCAGCGATTGAAAAACTGTGTGAGCAAAATAATTTTATTAACAACAATATTTATTTCAGCCTGAATGTTACCAATGATATTAAAAAAGCTGATTTAACTCGGAACATACAATTGGTAATTTACAGGCTTGTGCAGGAAATAACCAACAATGCGCTTAAATACTCCAAAGCTTCCGAAGTGAGTATATCCCTTGCCTTAGTTAATAACAGAATTGATTTGAGAATATCAGATAATGGAATCGGATTTAATGCAGATTTTCCCGAAAAATCCAAAGGAATTGGATTGAACAATATTCTGGAAAGGATAAAGCAAATTAGCGGAAAAATTGATATTTCATCGGAAGCGAGCAAGGGAACAAGTTATTTTATTGAAATTCCTGCCTGAAAATTTTTTTAAAAAAGTATATCAGCATATTTTATTAAGTATTGTAAATGGTAAATAGTAAATAGTAAATAGTAAATGGTAAAAATCTTTTATGGATAAAGTTTTAAATATACTTCTGGTTGATGACCATAAAATTGTAATCGAT
>CAYQWD010000168.1:1023-6286 GCA_964420955.1 uncultured Paludibacter sp.
CTATAGATATTGTGATAACTGATATTTTTATGCCCGGTATGAGCGGTACCGATTTGTGCAAGGCTATAAAACAGTTCAATGCCAAAATTAAAGTTTTAATTCTTTCGATGCATAACCATGTGGACTATGTTAAAGCTGCCATCGATGCCGATGCTGATGGCTATATGCTCAAAACTATCGGTCAGACAGAACTTGTGAATGCTTTACAGTCAATTGCCGAAAAAGGCGCTTACTTTTCGCAGGAAATTATTCCTTTATTGTTTAAGGAAGTGAAGCAAAATCACTCCAATCATACTCCTGTTAAACTTACACATCGTGAGCTTGAAATACTCGATCTCATTCTGAAAGAATATACCAGTCGTGAAATTGCGGAGAAACTCTTCATTTGCAAGCAAACTGTAGATACACACCGCTTAAGCATAATGGAAAAAACCGGTAGTAAATCAATTGTAGGGCTGATAAAATATGCTTTGCGCACAGGAATTCTTTCCATGAACTGATTAAAAATCCGTATTTATATTTTAAAAAAATCCATATTTATATGGATTTTTTTTTGTTTCATTTCTTTTACATTTGTAGTGAATTGTTATATTTAATTCAGACAGTTTTTTGCAAAATTCATTTATTCACTTTCCGGTGTTATATAAACTTGTTTAAAAATCATTTATTCTTATATATTTTAAATCCTAACATTATGAAAACTAAACTTTTTCTTTTCCTGTTATCGGGAATTTTATTTTTATTCACTTCCTGCGACATTCCCGGACTTTCAAACCCAACCGATTCTGCACAAATTTTTAAATGTAAAATCGGTACGACTGATTACAGCGCCACATTTATTACCACCGAAGGGAATTACAGTTATGATAATGGTAAATCCATTCCTTACGGCAAAGGTCTGAAATCCACAAACGGAACTTCTGCCACTACAGGCGACATTCAAATAACGCTTAGTTTTGGTTGTAACGACAGTTCAAAGCTTGCTGTAGGAAATCATGTGTATGTGGAAGAGCTCACAAAAAAAGCAGATAACCGCAGTAAAGCCACTTTTGCAGTGAAGATTAACGGATACAATTACACCCCTGTAGTTGGAAGCGGAACAATTAATGTGGAAAAATTTTACTATTCCAAAGAAAACTACATGGGTGCCAAAGGAACTTTCAACAACATCAGAGTGAAAGGTTATAACGGCACCGCGCAGGAAACCCTTACACTTACCAATGGAGAATTCGATTATTATTTTATGCTGATAAATAAATGAAAATCATTGAACTAAAATAAAATTAATAATTTTAAATTTAAGATTTATGAAAGCTTTAGTTTATAAACAGTTAATATTTGCATTATTCTTTTCGTTTTGTTTTATCACAGCAAATGCAGCTGGCAATAAAATTTATGAAATAAAAATCACAGCAAATCCCGAAATTGCTTCGGGAGGCAATAGCGAAACAGCAGTTTTTGCCGGTACGAAAAATTTAAATTTTATAAATCTGTCCAACGGCAAAATGCTTATGGATAAAACCTATAAAGATGCCGGTTCATCCGTAACAAAAGCAACTGATGCGAGCTTTTCAGATGATAAATTGCTCGTGTGAAATCAGGGAAAAAACTATGGGAAAACAATACTTTTACTGAACTCGATGCAAATAATCAGGGAGCATTGGCTATAGCTGACAATACTGTGTTGGTGTCCGACAAAAAGCAGAAAGATAATTTTTCCATACTTGTTTAAATTTAATCGATGGTAAAAAGTTGTGGACTGTAGAAAATTTGAAAAACAAATTTAATCCTGAAAATATAAGAACAATTTCCGGAAATAGTTTTGCTGCCTTAGTTTCAAAAGGAAAAACAAACCAACTCAATGTTGTAAACCTTGAAACGGGGAAAATTGCTTATACTTCAGAATTGGAAGGCGATGCAGTTTATGCCTTATCTGATGAGGAAACCGGAAATATATTTATTCATCATCGTGTTTCTGAATCGGTGTCGTATGTAACAGCCGTAGGTCTAAAACAGGGAAACTTTTTATGGAAAACAAAAGCTGCCAACAAATCGCCAAATACTCCGCAAACCATGAATACAAATGTGATTAATTACTATGCAAGCATGGACGCGTTCGATGATAAAGTGTTGCTGAAAACAGAAGGCGTTGAAGTTTTCGACTGTAAAACCGGAAAATCATTGTATAATATTCCTTTTGTTCCTTATTACAAATGGGGTGTAGGGCATTATGTAAACGGGATTTTCGACCCGATTGTAACTTCTGCCGGAATTTTGCTTGCTGATCGTACTTCGGGAGATATGTTCATTAAAATGTATGATAAAAATACAGGGAAGCTTTTGTGGACATCCGAAAAACTCAAAGGTAAAGATTGTGCACCAACTGCAATTGTTTCCGGAAACAGCGTAGCTATTCAGTTTGGCGGTTTGAATTATTTTGAAGTGGTGAACAATGGCGCTATCGGTAAATTACTCGATCCGTTTAATGTTACTTCTTTCGATTTGCAAACCGGTAAAACGAACTGGACATTGAACAGCAAGAAAAATTTCTACTATATTACCGAAAGCAATGAAAATATTATAATTGTATGTAAAGGAGATTTTCAAACCATTGATCCACAATCCGGTAAAATTCTTAAAACCGACGATAATCCTTTTGGCGAAGACTACTTTATGACAACCTTCACACTTAATTCTACGCATAAAGTTCAAAAAGATGTTTCTTTCGATTTTTCCTCACGAACACTTTTTAAATCAGAAGGAAATAAATTGATGAAATTTAGTTTCTAAATGTAAAATGTTATCTTTTAAGTTTGTTTAAAGAGTTTTTAGCAAGCTGGTTTATAAAACCAGCTTGCTAAATGTTTCTGAAAAATTGTATCATCAGAAATATATATCAAATCACACGTTCGTTTAAATTGAATTATTGTACTTAAAAGGCCATTTTTTACGTTTTAATCTGCTCAATTTATGAAAACATCTATTCGTATTTTAGTAATTACATTTTCATTTTTAAATTTTATTTCTCAGGCTCATGCATTTGAGTATTTTATCAGTTTTACCGGTACAGGTGGAAGCACTTTCGTAGAATCAGTTATTGCACGCAACATTTCCAAAGGTACGCAGGTAACTGTACCTGCAGGTTATCAACTACGTTTGTTCGATTATTGGACAGAAACTCCGGTTTTGCTGAACGCAACTGAAACCGTAAAGATTTTCCCTAATCCAATAATTGATAAAGCAACTTTATCTGTGTTTTCTTCGAAAAACAACCATGGTTCTATTGGAATATTCGCCATCGATGGAAAATTGATAAAAACCGAACCGGTAAACTTTTCCGAAGGTATCAATACATTTGAAATTTCGTTGCCTGCCGGAGTTTATGTACTGAAAATAGATGGTAATGATTTTAAAAAGGAGGTAAAAGCCATAAGCGCTTCATTCATCCATTCAGAACCATTCATTAGTTTTTCAGGTCATAAAGATGAATCACCGGTACAAAAAGCCAAAAGCGAAGTAGTGCATCTTCAGTATTCACCCGGCGATCAAATGCTTTACAAAGGTATTTCCGGTAATTTCGGCACCATTGTAACTGACATTCCGACCGAAACCAAAACTGTTAACTTCGATTTTGTAGAATGTCGGGATGGAGATGGAAATTACTATACCGTGGTAAAAATAGGCTCACAAACCTGGATGGCTGAGAATCTAAAAACCACGAAATATAACGATGGAACATCAATACCTTTGGTAACAAGTAATTCCTCATGGGGAACACAAACAAATCCGGCTTATTGCTGGTACAGTAATGATCCTGCCACTTATAAAGATTTGTTCGGAGCATTATACAATTGGTATGCAGTAAACACAGACAAATTAGCACCGGTGGGCTGGCGTGTAGCTTCGGATGCAGATTGGATTGCACTTAATAGCCACCTTATGACAGAAAAGGGATTGACCTATGACCCAAATTCAATAAATAATTCAAATGCAAAAACGCTTGCTATTGATATACTTTGGAGAAATAGCGATAATTCAGAAGCTGCAGGCTTTAACTTGAAAAGGAATAATTCCTCAGGTTTTAGTGCAATTGGAGCCGGATACCGGTATAATGTAAACGGAGCTTATGGATATGGTGGTGAATATGCATATTGGTGGTGTACAGATGCGTTTAGTACTACAAACGCATGGCGTCTTCAATTTGGTTATAACGATGCATATGTAAGCAGAAGTAAAGGAAGCGTAAAAAGCATTGGTCACTCGGTAAGATGTTTAAAAAACTGATTTAAATTCATTAATACTAAAATCAAATAAAATTAAATCTCTGAATTGTTATGAAAGTAAATGCTTTATTCTTGTTTTTAATTTTAAGTTTTTTTTTACTTTCAGTATTTACAACGGTTCATGACAAGCTCACCCTATTAATAGTCAGTTATAGGATTAGGTGATAATTATAACAGAAAAGTTTTTCAGGATAACAGCAATAATTTTTATTTTATTTCTCACTATCCGGGGAGCATTTATAAATTTGATGAAACACATTATGAATTGTATATTCCAAGAACAAATTACAGTACATATAGTGCAAGGTTTGATATTAATAATAATTTGTGGATATTAGCTTATGATTCAATTTCAAAATATTCGGGAACTACAAGAGTGAGCCGGCAATATCTGAACGATTTTGGATGCGGGGGGTATAATAAAATTGTTACCGATCGAAACAATCATCTTTGGGTGCTTCATTGTAACGGTTTGTATAAGTGTACTGATTTTACTACTTTCTTTCAATTAGGTGATACATGGAATTATTATATGGATGCAGGTTTCGACAGTCAAAACAATGCAATTTTTGGAAGATACGGTAAAGCCGGTGGAATTAAAACATTTAACGGTTCTACCTGGCGTCTTTTTAATCAACCTGAGGGATTTATTGATGGTGCAATAAATGCTATTCAAATCAGTTCAATTGATAAAATATGGGGTGGTGGCGATGATGGACTTTATCTTATAAATGAGGTAATTACATCACACCTCAATATTATTTCAAAAGATAATTAAATATCACCCAATCCGGTCAAAAATTACTTCTCAATAAATACTAAGGGAGAAAAAATAAACATGACTATAACTGATGTAAATGGTAAATATTTAATACACCAGAATGAAATTTCCGGAAACGATCAGATAAATGTCAGTTCTTTATCTAATGGCGTTTATTTTGTAAGAATTACAAATGCTTCTGGAGTTACAAAAGTGAACA
>CAYQWD010000169.1:0-6218 GCA_964420955.1 uncultured Paludibacter sp.
GAAGTTAATATCAACGAAGTTAATATCAACGAAGTTAATATCAACGAAGTTAATAACAACGAAGTTCATTAAATCGCACTAAATTTCTGTTCAATATTCTGTTCGCGATGAATCAATTGCACTTCCACGCCAAATTTCTGATGGATATGTTCAGCCATTTTTTGCGCAGAATAAACTGAGCGATGCTGACCGCCCGTACAACCAAAACTTACCATCAGGTTTGTAAAGCCACGGTCGATATATCTTTTTACCGAAGCATCCACAAGGTTAAAAGCATTGTCGAGTAAGGACAATACTTCACCATCTTCTTCCAAAAACTCGATAACCGATTCATCAAGACCTGTAAAGTATTCGAAACGCTCATATTTTCCGGGATTGTTCACAGCGCGACAATCAAAAACAAATCCACCTCCATTACCCGAACTATCAGCAGGAATGCCCTTTTTATATGAAAAACTGTAAACTCTGACAACAAGCGGTTTTTTTACAGCTACTTCTCTGAACTGTTCAAGTTGCGTCATCGATTTTAAAATCCCGGTCAAGTAAGGATATTCAGAATTTTCTTCTCTCAGAATTTCACGGAGATTTTCGATGGCAAAAGGAATGCTTTGAAGAAAATGTGGTTTTTTCTCGAAATAGCCTCTGAAACCGTAAGCGCCAAGTACTTGTAAAGTACGGAACAAAACAAAATGTTTCAGTTGGTTTCTGAATTCACTTTCATCAAAGCTGATTAATTCTTTCAGTCCTTCCAAATAAATCTGTAGCAATTCTTCACGTAAATCATTTTTAAAATTGGCTTTTGCCTGCCACAGAAACGAAGCAATGTCGTATTGCAGCGGACCTTTTCTTCCTCCCTGAAAATCGATAAAATAGGGTTCATCGTTTTTAATCATTACGTTTCGACTTTGAAAATCGCGATACAAGAAGGCTGTGGTTTTTGTGTCGAGCAGTATTTTTGCTAGAGTATTGAAACTGTCTTCCAGTAAATTTTCCTGAAAATCGAGTCCTGAAGGTTTCAGAAAGCAATATTTGAAATAATTCAAATCCCAAAGTATCGATCGCTCATTAAATTCTGATTGAGGATAACAAACGGAGAAATCAAAGTTTTCAGCGCCTTTAATTTGTACCGATGAAAATTTTCTGATGGTTTTTCGCAACATTTCTTTTTCTGATTCGGAAAAAACGCCTGTTTTTCTACCTCCACTTATGTAGTCAAAAAGCAGTGTATCCCCCAAATCTTCCTGTAGATAAAACATACCATCGACCGACTGGCAAAGAAATTGCGGAACCGGAATTTCTTTTGAGTATAAATGCTTTGCAATTTGTATAAATGCTTTGTTTTCGTCGTATGAAGTGCCTGCAACTCCAATTAATGAAGTTTTTTCGTTTGTTAAACGATAATATTTTCTGTTCGATCCGGCAGCAGAAAGTTCTTTTACCTCTAAAGGTTCTTCGCCGGTTTGTTGGCGGAAAAGTATCTCAAGTTCATTCATCATTTTTTCTAATTTATTTCAACAAAGATACAAACTTAACCACATAATTTCATTCAGGTTTTTCCAAATATTCTTATTATTATTTTAATGTTAATCTGAAAGTATTCTTATTCAACCCACACCTAAAATAACTGAAGTATCCTTATTTTTTTGTATTTTTGCAGCAATTTGATTATAAAAAGAAAACATGAGTATAGAACTTAGTGAACAAGAAATTTTCAGACGTCAGAGTTTGAACGAACTGAGAAATTTAGGAATCGATCCTTATCCGGCTGCGCTTTATCCTACCAATGCATATTCCGATGAATTAAAGCTTCTTTTAAAGATGAAGATACAGAAAAGCGCGAAGTGTGTGTTGCAGGTAGAATTATGACCCGCAGAATTATGGGTAAAGCTTCTTTTATCGAGCTTCAGGACTCGAAAGGACGCATTCAGGTTTATATAAGTCGTGATGATATCAGTACCGAAGCACAACCCGAAATGTATAATACCGTTTTCAAAAAATTACTTGATATAGGTGATTTTATCGGCATTAAAGGTTATGTTTTCCGGACTCAAATGGGCGAAATTAGTGTACATGCACAGGAACTTACCGTACTTTCCAAATCGCTTCGTCCGCTTCCGATTGTAAAATATAAAGATGGAGTAGCTTACGATGCTTTTGAAGATCCGGAGCAACGCTATCGTCAGCGTTACGTGGATTTGGTTGTAAACGAAGGAATAAAAGATATTTTTATAAAACGCACAAAGATTTACAACTCGATGCGTGAATATTTTAATGCACAAGGTTATATCGAAGTTGAAACTCCCATTCTTCAATCAATTCCCGGTGGCGCATCGGCACGACCTTTTATCACGCATCACAATGCATTGGATATTCCGCTTTACTTACGCGTTGCCGATGAATTATACCTGAAAAGATTGATTGTCGGGGGATTTGAAGGTGTGTATGAGTTTTCGAAAAATTTCCGAAATGAAGGAATGGACCGTACTCACAATCCGGAATTTACGGCAATGGAAATTTACGTGGCTTACAAAGATTATAACTGGATGATGGAATTTACCGAGAAAATGATTGAAAAAATCTGTCTCGATGTAAATGGAACAACAGAATTGATGGTGGGTGAAAAATCCATTAGCTTTAAAACGCCCTTTAAACGCATTACTATGATTGATGCTATCAAAGAACATACCGGTATCGACATATCAGGTATGAATGAAGAACAATTGAGGGAAGTTTGTAAGAAATTGCACATTGAAACGGACTTAACCATGGGCAAAGGAAAAATCATAGATGAAATTTTCGGCGAAAAATGTGAAGGAAATTACGTTCAGCCTACTTTTATTACTGATTATCCGCGCGAAATGTCGCCATTATGTAAACGTCATCGCCATAATCCGGAATTAACCGAACGTTTCGAACTTATGGTAAACGGAAAAGAACTTGCAAACGCATATTCTGAACTGAACGACCCGATTGACCAGCTTGATCGCTTTCAGGAACAACTGAAGTTGAGTGAAAAAGGCGATGATGAAGCTATGTTTATCGATATGGATTTTGTACGATCGCTTGAATATGGAATGCCACCAACTTCGGGAATGGGAATAGGTATGGATAGATTGGTTATGCTTTTAACCGGTCAGCAGGCAATTCAGGAAGTTCTTTTCTTCCCCCAAATGAAACCTGAAAAAATGGCTAAGAAAGATGACGCTGATAAATTCAGAGAAATAGGAATTCCTGAAGAATGGATTAATGTAATGCTGAAAATCGGAGTTTTGACTATTGATACTTTGAAAGGACTTAATCCAAACAAATTTCATCAGGATATTTGTGGATATAACAAGAAAAATAAACTCGGACTAACAAATCCTGTGAAAGAAGAAATTCAGCGATGGATAGAAACTACCCCTAACCCCTAAAGGGGAGTAAGGAAGCACCCTTTTCCGATAATGGGGAACCGGGAGTGAGATTAATGGTGGTATATGATTTTACAGAACATTTTTAAACATACAAATATAACTTTTGCATCCCTTTAGTGGTTTGGGTTTATTATAGAATTAAACTAACAAATGAAACTTCTGTTCCCCTTCAGGGGTTAGGGGTTGTTAGGGTTTTTTTAATTGTAGCAGTTATGAACGAAAAAAGTAAAATAGCAATTTTAGGTGGCGGAAGCTGGGCGACAGCAATAGCCAAAATTGTTCTTGTAAATTCACAGGAAATAAACTGGTATATGCGCCGCCAGGAGCAAATTGACGAATTTATTCGTTCAAGTAAAAATCCTTCTTATCTTACTGGCGTAAAATTCGATACCGATCGCATTAGATTTACAAGCAATATCAATCATGTGGTAGCCACCTCCGATATTCTGATTTTTGCTACTCCTTCACCTTTCCTGAAGCAACATTTAAAACGTTTACATCGTAAATTAAGTAAAAAAATTGTTGTTTCTGCAATAAAAGGTATTGTTCCGGAAGATAACATGATTATGTCGGACTACTTTGAGCAAATTTACAACGTACCTGCCGAAAATATCGCTGTATTGGCTGGTCCATGCCATGCCGAAGAGGTTGCACTTGAAAGACTGTCATATCTTACAATTGCGTGTAAATCTAGAGAAAAAGCAAGATTATTAGCCGGACGTTTCAATACAAATTTTGTAAATACATCGGTTAGCGATGATGTAGTGGGCATTGAATATTCATCGGTGATGAAAAATATTTATTCCATTGTATCTGGCATTTGCCACGGACTCAAATATGGCGATAACTTCCAGGCTGTGTTAGTGTCTAATGCGATTCAGGAAATGAACCGCTTTTGTAATGCTACAAATCCGAAACATCGCGATATAAACGAACCCGCATATCTTGGCGATTTGCTTGTTACTGCATATTCCAAGTTCAGCCGAAATCGGTTGTTTGGAACTATGATTGGCAAAGGTTATTCTGTAAAAACAGCCCAACTCGAAATGGAAATGATTGCCGAAGGTTATTATGCAACCAAATGTATTCACGAGTTGAATGAAAAATTCAGGGTAAATATGCCTATTGTTGACGCGGTTTACAATATTCTCTATAACAGGGTATCACCTCTTTTAGAAATCAGAAAATTAACTGAAAAGCTGATGTAGGAGTAACGAGTGAATATGGAGACGAGAAAACAAGGGAATGGAAATTAAGAAATTGGGAAATCCTCAAACTTTCAAACTTCTCAAATTTGAAAACCCGTAAATTCAAAAAACTAAATTTTATTTTTTATGCAACACATTAAACTTTCTATTGACAAATCTTTTGGTTTTATATCGGAGCAAACTGTCGCCGGATACAAATGGACAGTAGCTGATGCTATTGCAGCTTTACACAATGGCACCGGAAAAGGAAATGATTTTTTGGGATGGTTGAATCTTCCTACTTCAATTGATGAAACTCATTTTGTCGACGTTGAAAATACAGCAAAAATTCTTCGCGAAAACTGTGAAATTGTGGTTGTAATCGGTATTGGAGGCAGTTATCTTGGAGCCAAAGCAGTAATCGATGCACTTTCCAATAGTTTTGACTGGTTATTGACCGAACGAAAAGCGCCTGTAATCGTATATGCTGGACAAAATATTGGCGAGGATTATTTACATGAACTTCAGGAACTTTTAAAAAACAAAAAATTCGGAATTATTTCCATTTCAAAATCAGGAACCACAACCGAACCTGCATTGGCATTCCGTTTGCTCAAAACGCAACTCGAAGAGCAACAAGGTAAAGAAGCTTCTCGAAAATTAATCGTTGCTGTAACTGATAAATCACGAGGCGCGCTTCGCACACTTGCCGCCCAAGAAGGTTATAAAACTTATGTTATTGAAGATAATATTGGTGGTCGCTTTTCAGTATTTTCACCTGTAGGTTTGCTTCCTGTTGCAGTTGCAGGTTTCGATATTCGACAATTGGTTGCCGGCGCTGTGTATATGGAAAATCTGTGCGGTACTGAAACTCCTTTCGAAGAAAATCCCGCAGCAATTTATGCAGCTACACGTAACGAACTTTATAAATCAGGCAAAAAAATAGAGATTCTTGTAAACTTTCACCCAAAATTGCATTATGTTTCGGAATGGTGGAAACAACTTTACGGCGAAAGCGAAGGAAAAGACAATCTTGGAATTTTCCCTGCATCGGTTGATTTTACTACCGATTTGCACTCAATGGGACAATGGATTCAGGAAGGCGAACGTACAATTTTTGAAACTGTAATTTCGGTTAATGAACCAAATTACAAAAAAGTTTTTCCGTACGATGAAGCAAATCTTGATGGATTGAATTTTCTTGCCGGAAAGCGCGTGGACGAAGTTAACAAAATGGCTGAACTTGGAACAATGATTGCCCATATCGATGGTGGAGTTCCAAATCTGAAAATTGAACTTCCGAAACTCAACGAATATTATCTTGGCGAGTTGCTCTATTTCTTTGAAAAAGCTTGCGGAATAAGTGGTTACGTGTTGGGAGTAAATCCGTTTGATCAGCCTGGAGTAGAAGCATACAAAAAGAATATGTTTGCTCTGCTTGACAAACCTGGTTTTGAGGCTGAAACTAAAGCCATAAAAGCACGCTTGTAATTTTTTTTAACACATAAGTCAAAAAAAAACAGCGCTTGAAAAATCGGCGCTGTTTTTTTTAAAAACTTTCATTACTGACCGACAAAAAATAAGTTGAATGAGTTTTCTCTCTTCTTTAGATTCCTCA
>CAYQWD010000170.1:0-6213 GCA_964420955.1 uncultured Paludibacter sp.
CATTGTCATTCAGAGCGTAGCGAAGAATTTCAGATGTTTAGTCGGTTAGTAGTGATTGCTTTTATATCATTTGTTCGAAATGTCAATACTAAACTACAACATCAGATAATCGTAACACTTCAAATTGAATACGCCGAAAATTTCTCCATTACTTTTGGATAATAAGTTTTAGTAATGGGAATATCGGGAATATTTAATGTATCGAACTCTACAAAAATTCCATCTCTTGTTTTTTTCATCACTTTTACTTTGTCGAGGTTGATAATAAATGAGCGATGGCAGCGCACCAAAGGCGTGTTGGTTATCAGATTTTCATCCATCCATTTGAGTGAATTACGAATCAGGAAATGTGAAACTTTTGATTTATTGATATAATGAATAGTAGCGTAATTTTCGGCAGATTCAATATACAACAAATAGTCGATAAACACAGATAACTTGAGCTCTCCTTTTTCATCGGTAAATTTCAGCAATTGTTTTTTACTTACAGTTGGTTTCTGATCATCCGAACTCATTTTTTCGAGCAAATTATTTTTGTCGCGCCAAGAGAAATAAAGCCACAAAACTGAATACGGAAGTAACAAAACCAGGCTTGTATTTACAACCGATTGATGAAATATTTCAATGAAATCGCGATGTGCATTTCCGGCAGGAATATATTTTGAAAACAAAGAAAAAAACAGCGACATTGCCGTGATTTCAGCTGCAATCCAACCCAAAAACTGAAAATAGTTTAAAGTTTTGTATCGCGTGTAAGCAAGCATAATCAACCTGCTGATTACTACCACAAGCATTCCGGTTAATATTATCAGACTTGAAAAGAAAAAATATTTGAATTCTGAAATTTCAGGATACCATTGTCGCGAATTGAATGGTTGAAAAATATTAATAAACAGCAATGCAAACAAAGCAGTAAACAGTATAAGCTTTACTATGTTTCCCTTTTCGTAAAGATATGCAGGAATTTTTGTATTCATTTTTTGCAGAATTTTCCTTTGCAAATTTAGTTGAATAAATTTACAACACAAGAAAACCATATATTTATGGCTTAAATTTTCGTCCCGCTATTTAAATTTTCATCCCACATTTTAAATTTCTACAACTTTCAAACAATGTTTCTGTCAAAAAATTGATGATTTTTTGTTCAGACAATACATTTGCCAAAAAAAAAGAACTAAAATGAATTATTCCGAAAATTACACTAAACTTTCAAATGAATTTAATGCAGGAAAAGACAAGATTCTTGCTGACACAAGCATTATACTCAGATTTTTTGATTTTAAATCAGAAAAAAACATTCATTGTAATTCGGAAAATGCTTTGCTAAACGATGCTGTTATCGAAAACGAACATTTCACTTATCCTGTTTTTATTCCGGCTGAAAAAAAACCGAACAATAAGGCAATAATTCTTTTACATGGACTGAATGAACGCAGCTGGAACAAATATCTCACTTGGGCAGAATATTTATGCAAACATACACGCAAAGCAGTTATTCTTTTTCCGTTGGCATTTCATATTAATCGTTCGCCTGCGTGGTGGTACAATCCCAGAATTATCAGCGCATTTATCGAAAAAAGGAAAGAAATTACAGGCTGCGATCGTTCATTAAGTCTTGCAAATATCGCACTCAGCGAACGCCTGTCGGCAAATCCTGGCAGATTTTATACTTCGGGCGAACAGAGCCTTAAAGATGTAACACGCTTAATTGCTGATATTTATTCAGGTAATCATCCTGTTTTTGCCGAAAACACATCAGTTGATGTATTTGCTTATTCAATTGGAGCATTTTTAGCACAGATTCTTTTTATGCTCAATCCGCAGGGATTAATGGACAACTCAAAACTTTTCATGTTTTGCGGAGGAAGTATTTTTAACCGAATGTATGGCGCCTCAAGAAGTATAATGGATAAAAATGCATTTGAAAAATTGTACAGCTATTACACATCCGATTTTTTTGCTGACGAATATAACGATGCAGTTGGCGTCAACAAACAAATGAATGCGTTTAAAACTATGATAAACACGAAAAACTTCACTGCTGAGCGTACAGGATTTTTTCAAAGCATCAAAAACCGCTTCAGTTGTGTGGCGCTGAAACAGGATAAAGTAATTCCCTATGAAGGAATAGTGGAAGCAATTGGCGAAAAAAACAGGAATAAAATTGATTTACTTGAATTTAATTACACGTACAACCACGAAAATCCGTTTCCTATCCTCAACAATGATTTGAAAAACGAAGTTGATATAGCATTTAACACCATATTTAGTCGTGCTTCAGCTTTTCTTGCCTGAAAATAAGAAAAATTGAACTAAATAATTCAGTGAATTTTTGTAAGTTTGCGGTATTAATATTTATATCTATGGATATTTTTCTCATCATTTTGTCCGGCATTTTGATAATTACCGGATTTTTGGGATGTATTTTACCGCTTTTGCCCGGTGTACCATTGAGTTATGCCGGGTTATTATTATTGCATTTTACACAAAAAGTGCAATTCAGCACCGAATTTCTGATATTTTGGGCAGTAATTGTAATATTAATATCAATAGCCGATTATGTAATTCCGATTTGGGGAACTAAAAAATTCGGTGGCAGTAAAAAAGGCGTTTGGGGCAGTACTATCGGACTGATTTTCGGGTTCTTACTCGGACCTTTCGGTATCATTTTCGGACCATTTTTCGGGGCATTGATTGGCGAATTGCTCGAAAATAAAACCAAAAAGGACGCACTCAAAGCAGCTTTTGGCTCGTTTATCGGATTCATTATTGGCACTGTGAGCAAACTTATCATTGCCGGTTTCTTAATTTATCATTACATAGCTGCACTGATATGAACAAATCGGGTTTGATATTGATTGTATGTCTGATCATTTTTAGTGCATGTAAAAATAAAGACAGAATGACAGTTGAAGAAATTGCTTTAATTGAACAAGATGACACTTTAACACCTATGCGGGTTTTAAAGATTGATGACGAGGAAGACTTACTGATTTTGCGAAGTAAAAGTGATGACGTAGATTTTAAAAAAGATAAAAAAATCCTGCAAAAATTAATCAGCAGGCTTAAAGCTACTATGAAAGCAGAATCTGGAGTTGGGATTGCAGCTCCGCAGGTGGGAATCTTGCGGAACATATTTTTATTTGTTCGTATCGACAATCCTGATCACACTGTTGAAGTAGCGATAAATCCTGAAATTATTAATTATTCCGATGATAAATATATTTTCGAAAGCGATGGTTGCCTGTCTGTTCCCGACAGAAAGGGAAATTCCGAACGACATAAATGGATAGATGTGAAATACTTGAATGAATCAGGAATGTTAATCCATGAACGTTTATTTTCCAACTCACGGTTCGAGGACTTTACTGGAGTAATTTTTCAGCATGAATTTGATCATTTGAATGGAATTTTATATATCGATAAATTAACAGAAGAATTACATGAATAATATTAAATTTATTTTGTTAGCAGCACTGGTTTTGAGTGCAAGCGCTGAATCAAACGCCGGATTATTTGCGAAAAAGAAAAAAGTTACCTCGACCAAAGTTGAAACACCCGCTCCAAAAAAAGAACCTGAAATCAAAGGTCCAAAATCGTACAGTCAGGTTATAACGAACAAAGCAAAAACTTCAACAGGCTTCATACAGGTACACAAACTTGACAACCGATATTATTTTGAAATCCCTGATTCGGTGATAAATCGCGATTTGCTGGTTGTTAACCGCATTTCTCAGTCGGCAGCCGATAACCGCAAAGGTTTTGTGGGGTACGCCGGCGATATTATCGGGAACTATGTAATTCGTTTTGAAAAAAGTCCTAACGACAAAGTTTTTATTCGATCAATATCATTTTCTGAACGTTCAAACGACACTACAGGCATGTACGTCTCAGTACAAAAATCGAATGTACAAACCATCATTGCTGCTTTCGATGTAAAAGCTTATAAAACTGACAGTTTAACAAAATCCAGAAACAGTGTTATTGACGTTACCGACTTGGTTAATGGTGATAATAATTTGCTTTTTTTCAGTGAAACTGCCAAAAAAAATCTGACTTTGGGCACGTTCTATTCCGACCGCAGCTACGTCGATACTATTAAAGCATTTCCAATAAACGTGGAAATTAAAACTGTAAAAACATACGCTCACAAACCGGCTTCGGGCACCGAAACGCCCCGCGATCCGTTTACTTATGAATTGAACAGTTCAATTTTAATGTTACCGGCAACGCCAATGAAACCACGATACGCCGATCCTCGTGTAGGTTATTTCACTCGTTCATATACCGATTTCGATAAAAATCCACAGGGAGTTGAGCGCGTATCGATGATTACTCGTTGGCGACTTGAGCCAAAGGAAGAAGACATGGAAAAATATAAAAATGGCGAGTTGGTTGAACCGAAAAAACAAATTGTTTTCTATATCGATCCTTCAACTCCTAAAAAATGGATTCCTTATCTAATTCAAGGCGTTAACGACTGGCAAAACGCTTTCGAAAAAGCCGGATTTAAAAATGCAATCATAGGTCTCGAAGCGCCTGACAATCCTGAATGGAGTTTGGAAGATGCACGTCATTCAGCAATTGTTTACAAACCTTCTACAATTCCTAATGCAAGCGGTCCGCATATTCACGACCCACGCAGCGGCGAAATTATCGAATCGCATATTAACTGGTATCACAATGTGATGGAGCTTCTGCGCAACTGGTATTTTATTCAAACTGCTGCTGTTGACACACGTGCACGCAGGTTACACTTCGATGATGAATTGATGGGACAATTAATACGTTTTGTTTCTTCCCATGAAGTTGGTCACACACTCGGTTTGCGCCACAATTTCGGATCATCGGCAACGGTGCCTGTGGAAAAACTCCGCAATAAAAAATGGGTGGAAGCCAACGGACATACGCCTTCTATCATGGATTATGCACGCTTCAATTACATTGCTCAGCCGGAGGACAGTATAACTGAAAGTGGATTGTTTCCACGCATTGGAATTTACGATGAGTGGTCAATAGAGTGGGGTTATCGATACTATCCGCAATTTGAAACAGCTCAGGACGAAGTTTCGTACCTGAATAAATTGGTTATTGACAAATTAGCAACTGATATCCGTTATACATTTGGTGGCGAAACCGATCCAAATGATCCGCGCAACCAAAGCGAAGACATTGGCGACAATGCCATGAAAGCAAGTTTTTATGGCATTAAAAACCTGAAACGCATATTGCCAAATCTTTTAAATTGGACCAAAGAGCCCAATAAAGATTACACAGCTGCAGCTCGTATGTATAATGAAGTTGTAACGCAGTATAACCGTTACATGGGACATGTGGCTAAAAATATTGGAGGCATTTATACAACTCCTAAAAAAGTAGAAGAAGAAGGCGTAGTAACAGAATTTGTTCCGGCTTCTATTCAAAAAGAAGCATTGGTTTTTCTTAACGAACAACTTTTTAACACGCCAATGTGGCTTGTTGATAAAAATTTGATTAACAAAGCTTTGGTAAATCCTTTGGATAATATCGGCAATGTTCAACGCAGCATCATCAATCGTCTTATCAGCAAATTTACTTTCGATAAAATGATACGCGATGAAACGCTGAACGGAAACAAATCATTTACAGCATTGCAAATGCTTGAAATTATGAAGCGAAATATTTGGTCGGAATTACAAGCAGGAAAAAACGCAGACACGTTCCGAAGAAATTTACAGAAAATTTATGTAGATGCGCTTGCGGCTATACTGCAGGGCGACCCTACGCAAGGCAATCGCATAACCACATCGGATGCAGCAGGAATTGCACGCGTTCATCTATCGCAACTTCGCTCTGAAATAGCTCGTGCCCAAAACAGCGCCACAGGAATTACAAAAGCGCATTACACCGACCTTACAGCACAAATTGACAAAGTGCTTTCGGTGAAAAACTAAAATAATTTAAAAAAAATAATATTTTCGCAACCTGACGGGCAAAGTCTGTCAGGTTGTTTTTTTTACAAATTCACAAATCTCCAAATCTTAAAATCTCCAAATCTTCAATTTTCACTTTTTTGATAAAAGCATTAAAAATAGTAACTTTGCCGATTATTTTTTCAGTAAAAAATGCAATATCAAACCCATACACTTGCCAACGGATTAAAAATTATACATAAACCTGACAATATGCAGGTGGTTTTCTGCGGCGTAGCCATTGATGTTGGTTCACGCGACG
>CAYQWD010000171.1:0-6192 GCA_964420955.1 uncultured Paludibacter sp.
CTCTTTTATCTTTTCTCTTTTATCTTTTCTCTTTTATCTTTGCTCTTTTATCTTTGCTCTATTTCAATTCATCAAGATCGACTTCAACTATTTTGTTATTTTTTATTACAGATTTTTCTTTTTCTTCTTTCATCTGATGCGTTATAGATAGAATCAGTCCGAAATAAATACAGGTAACAATAATAGATGTTCCTCCTCTACTGATTAAAGGCAAAGGTTGACCGGTTACAGGAATGAGACTTGTAGCTACAGCCATATTTATAAATGCCTGTATGACAAGCATTAATGAAAGTCCGATTACCAAAACTGCAGGAAAAACTGTAGGACTTTTTGTGGCAAGACGGCCTGCGCGATACAACAAAATAAGGTAGAGCAAAATTACAAAAATACCGCCAACCATTCCTGTTTCCTCAACAATTATTGCGTAAATAAAATCAGAGTAAGCCTGAGGCAGATAATCGCGTTGAACGCTGTTTCCGGGAAAAACGCCAAATACTCCACCGCGTGCTACTGCAATTTTTCCATGTTGTACTTGCAAATTTTTATCGTTAATTTCGTATTTGGCTTCTACAGTTTCTTCTTTTTGAAAATGTTCATCAAAACGATTGACCCACGTATAAACACGGTGAAGTAGCTTAGGGGTTGATTCATTTTCAGGGATTGCCTTGAACATTGAAAATGTTATACCACCCACTAATGCAATAAAAACTACAAGTAAAGCAAGTTTTTTCCATGAAATATTTCCTATATACATCATTATAAACACCACTGTGAATAGTAACAACGCAGTTGAGAGATTTTCAAAAAGAATTAACAAAGTAATAATCCCCAAAAAAATCAGTGTTAGTCTGAAATATACTGGCTCATCAGTTTTGGGATTCTTTATTCGCGAAATAAAATCAGCTGCGATTACAATCATGGACAGCTTGGCAATTTCTGATGGTTGAAATTTCACGCCGCCAATATCGAGCCAGCGAGAAGCATCGTTGGTTGCTGTTCCCTTTACCATTACCAGAACAAGTAATACTATAGAAACGATTACACCAATATATGCAAAAAACCGGATTTGAAAGTTCTTAAAAAATTGGATAAAAATGGCTATAATTATTCCAAAAAACAAAAAACTAATATGTCGAAAAACTTCATCGTTGTAACTTTTTTTCTGAAAAGCTATCGTGCTGCTTGCACTGTACATTTCTACTACTGAAAATGCACAGAGAAAGAAAAAAACCCACCAGATTACTGGGTCGCCCTTTAAGTATTTTTTTAAAAACGATTCCATTTTTTATTTGAATTGGGAAGTTGTTTTCCCTGAAAAATTTTTAATCTGCAAAAATAATCACAATAATTATTATTGAATAATTAATTCATCACTTCAAAGATTTCGCACACAACTTTTAAATTGCATTCCCCGGTCTTCGTAGTTTTTAAACAAATCGAAACTTGCACAGCAAGGTGAAAGTAAAACTGCATCTCCCGCTTGAGCCAATTTATATGCCTGACTTACTGCATCGTTCATCGATTGAACATCGATAATTATATCTTTTTTGCCATCGAAAAACTTGTGCAAAGCTGAATTATCGGTGCCAAGAAAAATAAGCGCTTTTACTTTTTTGCTTACCAGTTCTTCAATTTCGGTATAATCGTTGCCTTTGTCAACACCCCCAAGTATAAGTACCACAGGTGTTTTCATGCTATTTAAAGCGTACCAGCATGAGTTGACGTTCGTAGCTTTTGAGTCGTTGATGTAAACTACATTTTTAACCGTTGCCACATACTCGAGCCTGTGTTCCACACCCTGAAAATCTTTTAGTGACTCGCGGATGTTCTCTTTTTTTACTTCAAGTATTGAGGCGGCAAGTCCGGCTGCCATCGAGTTGTAGGCATTATGCATACCTTTCAGCGCTAATTCAGTTGCAGGCATGGTAAAAATTGATTGAATGGTTTTTATAACAAGTTCATTATTTTCAATAAATGCTTTGCTTTTTTCGCTGCGTTCACTTGAAAACGGAAACAAAGCAGACTTGATGTTACGTTTTTCAAGTTCAGCTTTTATTACCGGATCATTCTCCCAAAATATAAACGCATCGCTTTCAGTCTGATTTTGTGTTATCCGGAATTTTGAATTAATGTAATTCTGAAATATATAATCGTAACGGTCTAAATGATCGGGGGTGATATTCAGCAAAACTGCAATATCAGCCTTAAAATCGGTCAGTCCATCGAGTTGAAAACTGCTAAGTTCAAGTACATAATAATCGTAATTGCAGGTAGCTACTTGCAATGCCAGGCTGTTGCCAATATTGCCGGCAAGACCAACATTTAATCCTGCATTTTTTAAAATATGATAAATGAGCGAAGTAGTTGTGGTTTTTCCATTACTTCCGGTAATGCAAATCATTTTAGCATCGGTATACCGGCCTGCAAATTCTATTTCTGAAATTACAGGAATTCCTTTTTCTTTTAATTTTTTTACAATAGGAGCTTTATCGGGAATTCCCGGACTTTTTATGACTTCAGAAGCGCTTAATATCTTTTCTTCGGAATGTTGCTTTTCTTCCCACGAAATATTGTACTTATTCAGTAAAACCTTGTATTCTGATTTTATTTCCGACATATCAGAAAGAAACACGCTAAATCCTTTGAGTTTTGCAAGCACAGCGGCTCCTGAACCACTTTCGCCTCCACCTAAAATTACGATAGAAATTCCACCATCATTCTGCGGTGAAAAACTTTTTCTATCAGTTATTTTTTTTTGATTGTCATTATTATCCATTTCATTCACACTTTAAGTGCCACTGCTATTCAGGAATTCATTTAATTTTAATTATTTGTAAATAAACCTAAATCTTAAAACATAATCGTTGATTCTTTTATCTAATTTTAAGCGTAATAATTGTTATTGCTGCCAGAATTATACCTACAATCCAAAAACGAATCACAATTTTAGATTCAGGAAGCGCCTGCAATGGCTTTTGCCACAAGGCATCGATTCCGGCATTACCAGCTTTCTGAAAATGATGATGCAAAGGCGACATCTTAAAAATTCTTTTACCTTCTCCGTACCGTTTTTTGGTATATTTGAAATATGAAACCTGTAAAACAACCGATAAATTTTCGACTATAAAAACTCCGCACAATATTGGGATAAGCAATTCCTTATGAATAGCAAGCGCAAAAACTGCAATTATTCCGCCAAGTGTCAGGCTTCCGGTATCGCCCATAAAAACCTGAGCCGGATACGAATTGTACCACAAAAATCCAATAGTTGCACCAATAAAGGCGCCTGCAAAAATCAACAACTCGCCGGTTCCGGGCAAATACATTATGTTAAGATAAGCTGCATACTTGATATTGCCCGAAACATAAGCCAAAATTCCAAGAGTAATACCCATAATTGCTGAAGATCCTGTAGCAAGTCCATCAAGTCCATCAGTTAGATTGGCGCCGTTTGAAATAGCTGTTACTAAAAATATTGCAACGACCACAAATAAAATCCAGCCATATTTTTGAGCATTTTCTCCTGCCCATTTAAAAGCATCGGCATAATCCAGATTATTATTTTTGAAAAAAGGAATCGTGGTTTTTGTTGATTTTACATCTTTCTTTGCATAAAGCACATTTTCAACTCTGTCAGTATCTCCTTTAATTTCAATGTTCTCACGTATAACAGCATCGGGGCTTAAATACATGGTTAATCCGACAATAAGACCAAGACTTACCTGTCCGAATATTTTAAATCTGCCACTTAAACCTTCTTTGTTTTTTTTGAAAACCTTGATATAATCATCGGTAAAACCAATGATTCCTAACCATACAGTAGTAATTATCATCAGCAAAGTATAGGTGTTATTCAGCTGTGCAAACAAAAGTGTTGGTATCAAAATGGCCAGTAAAATAATAATGCCACCCATAGTAGGAGTTCCTTTTTTGCTCATTTGACCCTCAAGTCCAAGATTTCTGATAGTTTCTCCTATTTGTTTTTTCTGAAGATAATCAATGATACGTCTTCCGAAAAGTGTGGAAATTGCCAAACCGAAAATAAATGCAAGTCCAGTTCGAAAAGATATGTAATTGAACATTCCGGCTCCGGGAACATCAAAATACTTGTCGAGGTAAGTAAATAAATGGTAAAGCATATTTTTATATTTGAAGTTTGATGTTTGTAAGTTTAAAGTTTCGTGTTCCGTGTCTTATTTTGCTTTTTGCTCTTTATTCTTTATTCTTTATTCTTTAATCTTTAATCTTTAATCTTTAATCTTTAATCTTTGCTCTTTAATCTTGGTTCTTCGCTCTTTGCTCTCAAAAACACTTCATTACTTCTTCTCTGTCATCGAAGTGGTATTTCACACCTTTTATTATCTGATAATTTTCGTGTCCTTTACCGGCAATTAGCACTACATCGCCTTTTTGAGCAATGGCACAGGCAGTTTTTATTGCTTCGCGCCGATCAACAATGGTTAGACTTTTCAATTTCTGTTCTGTATCCAGTCCGTCAAGCATATCTTTCAAAATATCCTGTGGTTCTTCAAATCGCGGATTGTCTGAAGTTAAAACTGCCTTCCAGCTTCCATTTACAGCTTCGCGTGCCATCATCGGTCGTTTTCCTTTATCGCGATTGCCACCACAACCTACCACCGTGATCAATCTGCCATTCCCTTGTAAAATCTGATTTATAGCGCCAATAACGTTATTCAAAGCATCGGGTGTGTGAGCATAATCAACAACTGCAGTGTAACCAGCTGGCGCATGAATTGTTTCAAATCTTCCTGAAACTGATTTCAGCAAACTTAAAATTCGCAAAACTTCGTTTTTGTCCTGATTTAACAGTATAGAAGTTCCAAAAACTGCAGTAAGATTCGAAGCATTAAACTTGCCCGTAAACGAAACGTTTACTTCAGTATTGTTCATGTCGAGTAACATACCTTCGAAGCCGTATTCAAGTATTCGGGTTTTGAAATCAGCCAATGTTTGCAAAGAGTAAGTATATTTTTTTGCTTTTGTATTTTGTAGCATAACCAACCCGTTTTTATCATCGATATTGGTAAGTGCAAATGCATCGGCAGGCAAAATATCGAAAAATGTTTTCTTGGCTTTCAGGTAATTTTCGAATGTAAGATGATAATCGATATGATCGCGGGTAAGATTTGTAAAAATTCCACCCTTAAACTGAAGTCCTTCGATACGATGCTGGCTAACAGCGTGTGAACTTACTTCCATAAAAGCATAATTACAGCCGGCAACCACCATTTTGCTCAACAATTCGTTCAGGGCTATAGAATCAGGAGTAGTATGTGTAGCTTCAATTTCAGTATCGTTCACAAAATTGCAAACTGTAGAAAGCAATCCAGTTCGAAAACCCAAAGAGCGAAACATTTTGTAAAGTAAAGTCGCGATTGTTGTTTTTCCATTGGTTCCGGTAACACCAACCAATGTCAGTTTTGATGAAGGATAACCAAACCATGCAGAAGCCATTAGGCCTAATGCTACAGCGCTGTCAGAAACCTGAACATATACAATATTATCAGAAATATTTGATGGCAGATACTCGCAAACCACAGCATGGGCGCCATTGTTTATGGCTACATCAATAAAACTATGACCATCGGTAGCCGAACCCCGTGTGGCAACAAAAACATTTCCCTGCTGAATTTTGCGGGAGTCGAATTGTATACCGGTAACATTACAATCGGCCGAACCAATCAGTCTGGTTTTTTCAATATTTCTTATCAGTTCGCTCAGTTTCATATTTATATATTTTTTTGAGTAAGTATTGATTTGATTTATTTTTAGTAAATCAGCAAATCAGTTATCGAATACAAGTTGAATTGATTGTCCTTTCGTAAATTTTTCTCCCGGATTAAGATTTTGTGAAATAACTTTTCCTCTTCCAGAAATTTGCACTTTCAGTCCCAGCTTATTCAGCAGATACAAAGCATCTTTTGCACCCATACCCAACAAATCAGGAACCAAGTGTGCATGAATTTGCAAAGGATGAAGCTGATGTTCTGTTTCATTTACAACAGGCTTAACCCATTCAGTATTTCCGGCAGTGTGTTTCAGGTTTAACAATTTCATAGCCTGAATACATGACTGACTCAAGCCGGGTTTAATATTTGGAAATGGATTGATGACCACAGAACTGTCTTTTGAATAGTCGACAGGAGTAAATACAGAATTCTTTAACATCAC
>CAYQWD010000172.1:0-417 GCA_964420955.1 uncultured Paludibacter sp.
GGTTTGCCGTTCGGCAATTTTTGATTTTTGCTGTTTTGCAAGCGCGAAATTGATTTTTGAGGGATAAATAATAAACACATCGTTTGTTTGCCGGAGCTCGCAAAAGGTTATATATTTCGCTTTAAAATAGTGTTGGCACCAGCGCGAAAATGTTTTTTGTTTGAGTTTAACCGCGTAATCTTTGTAACGGTCTGTAAATTCCTGAAATAATTCAGCTTTAATGTAAACCGCTTCGCGGCGCGTCTCTACATCGGCGCTTATACGGTCAGTAATCCAGTATACAAAATCTTCGCTGGTATGTTCTACCAGCGTACGGATGGAGTAGTTTATTTCTTCAGCTTCGATAATACCAAACTGTAAATAGGTTTGTGCACACCGTGCCATAAAACTATCAAATTGGTTCCAGTCCGTTTCTGT
>CAYQWD010000172.1:427-968 GCA_964420955.1 uncultured Paludibacter sp.
ATTTACTTTCAAAAAATCGGCGTCCAAATTCTTTTTCCGGAGTAAAATCGGCATTGTAATAGTTTGCCAGTTCGAAAATGTGTAAACGTCCTTTATCAGATGATCCGCGAAGTTCCAGCGTAAAATTGATTGAAATCATCATTTTTAACAGCCTGATAATGGGTTTAATCTGATAGGGTTTTCGTATCTTGCAACCATCGGTTATATCGGTATACAGGCTTTCGAGCGAAAAACCTTTGTAAACATCTTCGAGATGTATCAGTTGTGTATTTAACCCTGCCAGTGCATAGCGGGTATCACTTTTAAAGTCTATATCCTTGCCCGGAATAGCACAATATGTACAGTCTGAATTTTCTTTATTTAGCACCTTTGAAATTGCTTTACCTATTAAACCCTTGCCGGTTCTGCCCGCTGCATCGCCCATTGTATCAATGTTCACATCGGTAAATAAAACCGCTTTAAGATCACATTCATAAAAATCGTGCATCAAATAACCCATTAAACTCATAAGTGATTGTTTGCGCTTTGGGTTCGCGCCTGT
>CAYQWD010000172.1:1013-6190 GCA_964420955.1 uncultured Paludibacter sp.
AACGATCTGTTTAAAACCGATCCATTCCATATAAAACCATTAAGCGCGCCGTAGGGCAAAATATTAATGTTTTCGGGGGTTACAACTACCACTGCATTATTATAGAAAAAATATTTACAGTTTTCGCGATCCTTTACCAGTTCAATAGTTCGATCGGGGCGCAAACGTCCCAGCGTATTACCAAAATGGGTTTGTATATTACGGTACATACAGCTTTGAATATAGCGTCCTGTAATGGTAAAATTTCGGTTTCCGTTTGTGGGGTCGTCAGTAATTTCAATTACATAGTCCGGCAAACTTAAAATATAATCTTCAAATGCATCGATTATAAATTGTTCCGATGTAATTTCGATTTTGTTATCTATAATTTTCACGTACTGACTTGCACCGTCAGGGGTATCGAACCGGTAAAAACCGAGTTCCTTAAGTTTATTTACAATTTTGAGCCTATCAAGTTTTATACCCTTTACGGTAAGTTTTTCACGGTTTATATCTACATCGTAAAAATCGTGCAATTGCTTTATTTTTTCATCGTCCGAAATTTCGTCCGCGGTGTTAATCTGATCCGGCAAATTTTCATTCATAATAATAGTACACTTTTCGTTTTAATTCCTGTTTAATCTGATCGTCGGTAAGGGCGTTTTTAATCCAGCTGTAATATTCCGGGAAATTGTTTTTAATCATATCAGGACTGTGATTAAAAATAGACCGAACCGTATTAAATATTTCAAATTCAGAATTTACATATTTACAAACGTTTCGCCACGCGGTTAAAATAGAGTGTGCATCGTGCCTGTAGGTATCGGGGTCTTGCTGTAAATTGAACCACATTTCGGGCACTACTTTATAATTGATGTACCGGTGCAAAAATTCAGGATCCATCGTCCGGAACTCGTCCGGAATATCGAACAGTGTAAAAACCGCGTCGATGCTTTGATTTTCGTGGTTAGCGCGGTGTGTGGTTGCAGAGCTTTGATGTACGTAAGTTAACAGCGCGTTAATTATTTTGTCGGTTTCGCGGGTATATTCCGTTACGCCCGATTTAAGCACTAAATTCCGGTTACGCTGTATCAGTTTGTTAATGGCTTTGATGTGATCCATTTTTAATAATTTACAATTTGATATTGATTTACTATTTTTTAATTTACAATTTACCATTTAAAGAAACGTTCAAAAGTTTTACAGACTTTTTGAAGTTTCGGGAATTACTTCATCGTAGTTTACAAGGTTAACCACATTCTGGTTGATGCTTTCAATTTCCCATTTGCCGGAAACGATGTGAAAACAAAGGCGATTGCCCCAAGCGGGGGAATTGAATGTAAGCGTGGTTTGATCGGGTTTACCATGGTTTAAAATTTTAATATTAGTGGCACCGGGTAAGAGGGTTATTTGTCGGGTATTCATATTTGTTGGTAGTTGGTAGTTGGTAGTAAGCAGTTGGTAGTAATTAAATGGTTTTTAATCTTTTAATTTGTTTTTGTTTTTGTCTGCAATGACCATTAACACGCTGTAAATGATAGCACTAACAATTACAAGTACTATAAGTATGCCTATGGCAATCAATATTTTATAAATCATGGTTTCAACTATTAAAGTATTCATATATAGCCTGAAAAGTATTAGCCAAAAGTGTATCGGCATTTGTTACGGTGTGCAAATTGTAAATTGCATAACCGCTACCATCTTCGTAGTTTGCCACGGTTTTGAGGCTGTCAATTTCAGAAATCTTGCTTGTCATGCTTTGAAAAAAAGGTATGTTGTTGGTGCCATGAAACGGAGTTTGGATTATCAGAAATGATTTTTGTTTAATACCAAACAGTACCGGCGATGCATACCCGCGTATGTTTATTTTTCGGTAATTTAGTTCAAGTAGTGGCATTTGAGTTTAATTTGTTGAGATAGTTAATTAACTGATTTTCGGAAAAATAATAATGCCTGTGAAAAAGTGAGCGCTGCGCGCCGTTCGCGATCATATCGTTTTGGATTTTACCAAGTATGGTAAATGGTTTGTCCTTTTCTATTAACCGGGTGCCGTACATCAAAAAGCCGTTAGGGGGTTTGTTTGGTGGGTTCATCTTTCGGTGAGATTAAAAATTTTACATCCTGCAATCATTTCAATAATCGGTTGTGCCAGTACCGGCACGCGGGTAATGCCGCTTTTCCAGAACCGGAAAATTTGAGCATTGATTCTACATTCTGAAATAATACGCTGCCGTACTTCGGGATATTCACCCACCGGAACCGTATTAATCCATCGCCCGAAATGGTTTACTTCCGGCGCTTTGTCTGTTTTTTCTTCAAATTCATTCATTTTTTTGGTTTATTAATTGTTTAATATTTGTAGGTGTGTTTAAAAATAAACATGGTGCAAATATATCACATTATTGTGATATATAATACATAATATACGATATTTTTTTAATATAAATCACATATTATTATTAATCAATTAATTACATTAAATCATGAAGGCACTATTATTGAATATTGAAGCAATTAGAAAAGAAAAGGCTATTAAACAAACAGTTATTGCAGAAATGTTGGGGGTAAAACAAAACACTTACTCACAATATATAACCAGATCAGAGGATATAAAGTATAGTAGATTATCACAAATTGCAGATAAACTGGGAGTATCTGTGATAGATATAATTACATATCCTGTAAAATATGTGCCTGAAGTTGATAAATGTGAAGGTTGTAGAGATAAAGAAAAAATAATTAAGAATTTGAATAAATATATTGAAGTATTAGAGAAAAAGAAAATTTAAAGAAAAATTATTATGGAAAATTTAATTAAACACTTAAAAATTAAGATTATGGAAAAAGAAAAAAAAGATGAAGAAATAATTAGAGTTAGCTACATGGATAAAGGAACTCCATTTTCAAAATTGAATGATATAAATCAACAATTTAATTTTGAAAAAAATAAATATGAAAATAAAATTTCTTGTTTTTACTTATTAGAAAATAATGAAAAGATAAAAAGAGATTTACCACAAAGGACATATGATATCGGAGATTTTATAATTTTTAAAAGATCAAATTATAAAGTAGATATTTTTAAGATTGTAAATTTTCTACCAGATAATTATCTCATTGTACAAATAGAACCTTTTATAAATAAAAATCAATAAACTGAGTAGACTAAAATAGACAGAAATGAAAGTAGATTAAATAGATTGAAAGGGCGGGTAAAATGGATTAGTCTTCAACAAAAAAAATCTTTTTTAAAAAAGTAAAAATAAAACAATAAACAATTATACCGCGTAAGTATCTTTTGGCAGTTAAGGGAGCTTTGTACTGATTGGTAATAACATCGTAAAGATTATTAATATCATTATCAGCCAGTGTAGTAAATACTATTTTGTATTCAGCCATATTTAGTATTTTAGGTTTAAATCAGTGCCGTAATGTTGGTTTAATCTTTTCTCGAGTTTACCAAAAGATTCTTCAAGAGTAAACGTTTTTTGCCCTGCTATGGCATCTGGCAATGGATATTCAAGCCGGACAATTTTTTTGTGTTTTTCAATTTCACGTACTAATTTACGCCCTGCCGGTGTGTCGATGTTGATGTGTGCTGTAACTTCCATAATGGTATAATAATTATAATAATAACAAAGATAATAGTATTCAATAAAAAAACGTACAACTCGAGAGTATAAATACTACATAGTATTTCAGTAGAAAATTTGGTTTTTGTCGCCAAATGTCGCCAAATTAACAAAAATTAAAAAATACAATAAATTGAATATAAATAGGTTATACGGGTTTATGGTTATCAAGAGGGAGAGCAAAAAACACTTACACAGGCTGTGTAAGTGTTTTTTATTTTGATTTTATTGACCCCTAATCTGCATAAATTCATCGCATGACTTGCATTTTAAAACTATACAAAAAAAACTTCCTTTTTACAACTAAATGTAAAAGGAAGTTTTGCCAAGTCATAAAAAAAGTAGTTTATTCAATTTATGAAATATTGGACAACAAAAAACATTTTATATGTCAATAATTGAAATAGAGCTAAAAAATATCTAAGTACATGACAAAAATTTATATATATTAGATTTTGAAGAAAATAGAACGCTGGTTAAACCAATTTTAAACGGATTTTAAACACGCCTTTGGCGAGATGATTTCAGTTACTTATCTTAATCCAATCTTGCTTGCAAGATTTAATCCGTTTGGTCTCGGATACCTACAGACCGCTATTTTGCGGTCTGTAGGGTAAATTTTAAAATATAATGATTAAAGCTGATTTTTTCAAGAAAAAGACATTCCTCCATTTATATCAATATTTGTACCCGTTAAATAATCGGAATCAGCAGAGGCTAAGAAAAGTGTTAAATCAGCAATATCACCTGCATCGCCCTCACGACGCAACGGATAGACACCTATCATGCGTTCACGGTTTTCAGGAGTATTAAACCGATCGTGAAACGAAGTGGCGATAGTTCCAGGCGCCAAAGCATTCACTCGAATGCCTTTAGGTCCTAATTCCTTAGCCATCGAGCGGGTAAATGTCATAACAGCTCCTTTGGCAGTTGCGTATAGCGAAGCGCCAGGTCCTCCGCCATCGCGAGCAGCTAACGATGAAAAATTTATGATAGAACCGCCCTCAGTCATGTAAGGAACAACTTCTCGAGTACATAACCAACAACTTTTCATGTTTACATCCATCAACAAATTGTACCATGCTTCATCTTGTTCAGTAATTTGTTTCCGACCGCAAATTCCGCCCACAACATTCACCAACACATCAATTCTTGTTCCGAAAGCATTTATTGCAGTTTCGAAAAAACGTTTTACATCGGCAGCTACAGTCATGTCGCCTTGAACGATTATACCTTCTGAACCTGCTTCCTTGACTATTTTCAATGTTTCAAGTGCATCCTCCGGATTATCATAATAATTGATTACAACTTTGGCCCCTTCCGATGCCATTTTTACTGAAATTGCACGTCCCAAATCGCGTGCTCCACCTGTTACTATGGCAACTTTTCCTTTTAGTTTCATATATTTTGTATTATTAAATTACTCTTTGTCAATATTTTCAATTTTACCTACAGTTATAAATATTGATGCTAATGAAAGTGGCACCAATGCTGCCAATAATCCAAACAATAATGTCCAGCTAACTATGTATTTTGCAAATAACATAGCCAAAATAACCCCCA
>CAYQWD010000173.1:0-6188 GCA_964420955.1 uncultured Paludibacter sp.
TTTGATGTTTCGCGGGGAAAACAAAATGTAAGATTTTTCAGAGCCGATGTGCAGGGTATATGCGATTCGATGCTGTACTCCACCCGCGACACAATAATGCACATGTACGGAAGTCCGGTACTTTGGAGTGAAAAAAACCAGCTTTCTGGCGATTATGTAAAGGTTTTTACAGGCAATGGAACTGTTGACAGTATCAGTGTGGAGAATAACGCCATTGTAGTGCAAAGAGAAGATACAGTGTATTTCAACCAGATTTCGGGCAAAGATATTATTGCTTATGTTGACAGTGGAAATCTTAAAAAGGTTTTTGTAAACGGAAATGCCGAAACCATTTATTATCCGCGCGATGATAAGGATTCGACATTTATTGGAATCAACAAAACTGAAAGCAGTTACGTTACGATTCATTTTATGGAGAAAAAAGTACATCGAATCGTACTTACAGCAGCCTCTTCGGGTGTTATTTATCCAATCGATCAGTTAACGGGTAGCGACCTGTTTCTGAAAAACTTTTTTTGGATTGAAGACCAAAGACCAAAAACACCTGAAGATGTATTGAAAATTTTTCCGAAAACCGAACGGAATGCAGATGCTTTTATTGCACTAAGCCCTACTGTAGCCACAAAACCCGCTGAAGAAAAATCGTCGGTTGATGAAAAGAAAAATGATGCCGGCAACTAAAGTTAATTCCGTGTAAAAAATGATAATAAGCAAAGGGTGTATTTATGAATACAATTGCATGGATAGGATTTGCACAAGGATTGTTTGCCGCTATCCTTATGTTTACCAAGAAAGAAAGTTCAGTTTCCGATAAAATTCTTTCTGCGTGGCTTTTTTTGCTCGGGTTCGAATTTTTGACCTGCGGACTTGATTATGAAATTTCAGGACAACCGCTGCTTTCAAGTTCTTTTCTGCTTTTCAATCCTGCATTTTACCTTTATGTTAAGTCTCTTACAAAAACCAATTTCAAACTTCATTTCGTTCAGCTGTTTCATTTATTCCCTTTCCTTGCTTTTGAATTATCTGCATACATTCTTCATGAACCTCTTTCGTTACAATTATTTTTTCATAAAGAAGGAAACTTTGTTTACAGAATGCTTTTTGGCACAGCTACTATAATTTCATGGTTAGTTTACAACCCGCTAAGTTTGATATTGGTACATCAGCACAGGGTAAATTTGAAAAATGAAAAATCGAATATTGAAAAAAATGAAACACTTGGCTGGTTGCTTGGATTATCCATTTTTTACGTGGTTTATTGCATTGTAGCTTTTATTCTTACCTTTTTTGTATATGACACAAACCTGAATCCCCTCACTCCGCATATTTACAACTATTCTGTTTTACTTTTTATTTTATACGTTCTGAGTTTTTATGGTTTAAGGCAAATGCAGATAAACATACCATTTATGGAACAAAAAATTGTAGAAAAACAATATAAAAAACCACAACTTTCGCCAGAAAAACGTGATTACATTTGCAAGATGGTAACTGTTTTTTTTGAATCAGAAAAAGTATATCTTAATCCTGAACTCAATATGGATATGCTATCGACTAAGCTTAAAATTCCGAAACATCAAATTACCGAAGCGATAAATATGAATATTGGAAAAAATTTTTTTCAGTTTGTAAATTCTTTTCGCGTAGAAGCTGTTAAGAAAATGCTTGCAAATCCCAAAAATAAATTTTCAGTAGAGGCAGTGGGTTTCGAATGCGGATTTTCAAGTAAATCATCGTTTTACTCCGTTTTTAAAAGTTCAACCGGACTTACACCTTTCGAGTATAGGAATAAGCAACTTGCCACTTGATTTCGTTTTAAAGTTTTTCAGCAACATCACTCAGTTTAGTTCAACTTTTAAAACCTGCACAACTTCATGCTGTCAGACTTTTAAAAACCGGACTTCATTATTCCTTTTTACAGCTAACATTGCACGGTAAACTTATAAATTATCGTACAATGAAAAGGTTAATGATTATTTTATCAGCAATTTTTTTCCCGATAGCTTTATGCGCTCAAAATCTTTTCGAAACCGAAAGTTCAAGAGCAACGGAAACTTTCAATTCAGAAATATTCTGCATGAATGGTTACACACGTGGATCAGTTTTTGGCAATGGAAACCTTTACGATCTTTCATCTGTTTTTGCCGAAATATCTTTGCAAAACAGCCTTAATTATGGTAAAGCATTCCTGAAGTCGGATATTCGGCTTCGAAAAGGTATGTTTTTCGATGAAGAAAAGCTTATTGTTCAACCCAAAGAACTATATGCAGGATTTGGCAGTTTTCGTTTCGATGCATTATTTGGTTATCAAATTGTAAACTGGGGCCGTACTGATGGTTTCAATCCTACAAACAACATTATTGCTAACGATTATTTTTTTCTGAGTTCGGACCCCGATGACCAAAAGCAGTCCAACTTAATGTTGAGGTTGAAATACAGATTCACACCACACATAGAACTTGATCTGATAGGAATTCCTTTTTATTCAGCTTCAAACTATCGCTTCGATTTGTTTAAAATGGGCGAAAATGTATTTTTTGAAGAAACTGTGCTTCCTTCACGTAATTTTGAAAATGGTTCTTTGGCTTTTCGGTTAAATTTCGAGTTACCCGCTTTGGGCTGGTCTGTTTCTTATTTCAATGGTTACGATCCATTTCACGGTTACGATGTACAGAAGACAGATTGGTCGCAGGGTTATCCAAAATTAAGTAATGCTGCAATTCCTTATCGAAAAACAACAATTGGCGCCGATGTGGCTTTTCCGCTCGGAAATTTAATTTTCAGGGCTGAAGCTGCTTACAATATCACCAAAAATCCTGATAACAGAATGTATATTCCGGCAACTGATGTTGGATATGTTGTCGCCATCGAAACCCAAATTTCTGATGTTTCGCTGATTTGTCAGTATATTGGTAAAATCATTCCCAATTTTACTGCGCTTGGCATTCCCAACACTCCAACCTCTACTGATCCTTTAGTGCAATTGCAAAACGCCAAAGATATTATTCAGTACGAAAACAGAAAAATGAACCGGCTGATATTTAACCAGCAAGATAGAATGAACAATGCAGTTTCGTTAATCTTAATGAAACCTTTCTATTACGAAACTTTAAATGCTGAAATTTCTGCGTATTATAATTTCTCATCCAACGATTGGCTGATTCGACCGAAAATAGTTTGGAAAATTAGCGATGCCTTAAGCACTACTCTTGGCGGAAATTATATGAAAGGTAAAGATGCTTCGCTCTTTACATATACAACTGATATTTTAAGTGGAGTTTTTGCTGAGTTAAAAGTAAGTTTTTAAAAATTGACAGTTACCAATTTTTTTTGGTGAAAAACAATACTTATGAAACATTTATTTAAACTACTTCGGACAAAAGTTGCAGAAAAAAGCAGAAAATTCTTTAAGTCCCCTCTTTGGTGTAATTTAGTGAGGCTGTTCAATAAATCAAATAAACATCTGAAAAAATCGATGTTCATTGTACGATACAGATGGATTATAATTTCAGCTACGATTTTAATTACAGCGTTTACTGTATTTCCACTTCTCGACATCAGGATTAATGCCGATTTCGAATCTTACTTTCCAGAAACTATGTTATCAAGGCAAAATAACAATAAAATCAATGCAGTATTTGGCAATGAAGAACTACTGATGGTTATTTTAAGCACATCGGATGTGTTAAAAGAAGAAACATTGCTACGGATTGAAAATCTGAGCAATGCTTTTTCAGTGCTGCCAGGAATAAAACGTGTTTTTTCTCTTGCACAAACTAAAAACATCAGCTCTGATGAAGGAGCAATGATTATTGACCCTGTTTTAAAACAAATTCCCAAAGATATTGCAAGTCGGGAGAAACTTCGTGAAGAAATTAAAAGAAACGATTTAGCGTGGAAAATGGTTGTTTCTGAAGACTTCAAACATTCACTAATCATACTAAGTTCTGATAGGACGGTAAATGATGAAGAATTACTTAAATCAGTCAATGCAACGATTGATAAATTTCAGGGAACTGAGGTTGTAAATATCACCGGACAAGCATTTTTACGCGATGATGCTAACCGAAAAATCAGTCGCGATTTATTGGTATTATTGCCTTTGGGTATTTTGTTGATGTTTGCTATTCTCTGGATTTCTTTTCGTGAATTCCGTGGCGTTTTTCTGCCACTCTCGGTTGTGGTCTTATCAATAATTTTCAGTCTTGGGCTTTTATCAGTGTTTGGTTGGGATTTAAGCTTGGTTGGAATTTTAATTCCGATAATGATGATTGCAGTTGCAAACAACTATGGAGTTTACTTTGTGGCTCGTTATCAGGATTTAAATGCAAGCAACCACGGAATGAACTTAAAAAAAATTGTTCAAATCAGTGTAAAATATTTATCTACACCAATAATTCTGTGCGGATTAACCACCATTTCGGGTATTCTTGGACTTGCGGCACATTTGCTTTTACCAGCTCGTCAGGTAGGAATTATTACTGCAATGGGTATAACTTATGCACTTGCATTAAGTTTACTTTTTATTCCTGCGGCAATGTCGCTATTAAAAAATGGTAAACCGCACCGTGATTTATCCGGAAATTCACGCGGATTTTATGCGGTTGTTATAGCAAAAGTCAACAATTTAATTCTAAAAAAGCCTGAAAAAGTTCTTATAAGTTTTATTGTGGTTTTTATTTTTATTGCATCCGGATTGATTTTTCTGAAAATATCGCCCGACTCCAACAAAGTAATGCCCGAAAAACATCAGTTTAACCGTGCAATCAGAATTCTCGATAATCAATTTGGTGGAAGTAAAATGATAACTGTGATGATTAAGGGCGATGCCCGAAATGCAGAAGTTATGCGCCAAACTCAGAAAATTGAAAACAATCTGAAGTTACTTCCAAATGTGGGAAGTGTCATGGGACTTCCTGCTGTTTTACGAAAAATGAGTTGTGCGTTGAATGATTCCACATCGCCCGAATTTGGAAAAATTCCGGAAACTGGCCAAGCGATAGCACAGTATCTTGAGATTTATAACATGAACAGTGATGCCGCCGATATTGAGCAATTTGTAGATTTTTCTTATGAAAACTTACTTTTGGTGGTCAAGTTTAAGGCAGAGAGTTTAAACGAAATACAATCGATTGTTGACAACATACTGAGCACAGCCGAAGAAAATAAAACCGATGTGATTGTTGGCGGATACTGCCTTGTGGAAAAAGAAATGAGTGATTCGATTCTGAGAGGTCAGATTTATTCGCTGATTTTTGCATTTTTTGCCATTTTGATTTTGCTTTCGCTAATTTTCAGAAGTGTTACTGCCGGACTTATAGGAAGTGTGCCACTTGTGTTTGCCGTTTTTTGCACATTCGGCATCATGGGATGGCTGGGCATTGAATTAAATATTGTTACCGCTTTACTTTCGTCAATCTCCATTGGTTTGGGTGTTGACTTTACAATACATATTTTCTGGCGAATTAAATGGGAGTTGGCATTAAATAAAACATTTACCGAAAGTATTGTTGCAACACTTAAAACGATAGGAAGAGGAATTATTATCAATGCATTTTCAGTTATGATTGGTTTTTCGGTTCTCTTTGTTTCTATATTTCCAATTATACGTTCGTTTGCTGTACTTATAATTATCTCGCTGTTGCTGTGTCTTGTAAGTGCTTTAGTGTTGATTCCTGCAATTTGCCTAATGTTCAAACCCGAATTTCTCAAAAAAATATAATTTATTTCATGAATAAGAAAATCGATTTACGTAAAATGAATATGCAGAAAAAAAACAATTTATGGAATCCGCCTTTTTCATGATTTCTTAATTACAATGGGTCGTTATAAAATAACACAATGTGAATTAAGTAAAGCTGTTATGTATTTACATTATTGATATTCCAAAAAGATTAATTTAAATACTCAACGCGAAGAGCGCAAAGTTTTCAGTTTTCACAACATGCAAATAATCCGATTCTTAAATAATGATGCTAAGCAGAAAACTTAAAAATTTTTCCTTGTGTATTTACATATTCGCATCTTTGCGCTCACAATTATATTTTTCATAACGAACTATTGTAAATCAGAAAAACGAGAAAAGTATCTCAATTTCATATTTTCAAATTTCTTAAATTCAATAAAATCAAAAAAAATGAAAACTCTAATCATTACCTTTTTACTTCTTAGTACATTCATTTCAACAT
>CAYQWD010000174.1:0-6123 GCA_964420955.1 uncultured Paludibacter sp.
TTGATAGCTGAAGAAAATAATAATTATCCAACTGGATACAAAATTACCCGATTTATTTCCGATGAGAGAAATCCTGATGCAATTATCGGGAATGATGTGTATTTTTCGTATATGGACAGCAAAAACCGTATTTGGGTGGCTTCATTTGGCGGAGGACTCAACCTTGTGGAAAGGAAAGAAGGTAAAATAAAATTTATCAATAAATTCAACAGTTTTAAAAACTACCCGAAATTTGGTCTTTATATGGAAGTGCGTAATATTACCGAAGATAGTAACGGGCGAATTTGGGTAGGTACAAGCGATGGATTAATGTCCTTTGATGGAAATTTTAAAAACCCTGATAATATTCAGTTCGATATTTACAGAAACAATAAACGAATACTGAACATTGCCGACAAAGATATTTATGCCCTTTACAAAGATAGCGAAGGTGATATCTGGGTTTCAGTTTTTGGCGGCGGATTGAGCAAATTAAGTAGTTACGACCCAAAGACTCGATTGCCTGAATTTAAAACATATACTCTTTATCAGGGTTTGGAAAGTAACGTTGTAGTTTCAATTATTGAGGATAACAACAAAAATTTATGGCTTGCTACCGAAAACGGGTTAGTATTTTTCGATAAAAAAAATGAAACTTTTCGCAATTTCGATCGATACGATGGTTTCATCAACTTGCAAATGGAAGAAGAAAGTGCAATGAAATTACCTAACGGCGATTTGTGGTTCGGTAACCGCAAAGGTGTTATAACGTTCAATCCTGAAAAAATTGAAAGTTTCAGTTGCAATTACAATGTTTACATTGTTGATTTTCGCGTATCAAACCGCGATTTGAAATCGCTTATGGGTGATTCGGTTATGCTGGAATCGATTCGTTATACAAAAAAAGTAAAATTAAAACACAATCAGTCCAATCTTCAGATAGAATTTGCCGCACTTAATTATTACAATCAGAACAGTGTAAATTATCGTTACACCCTTGAAGGCTATGATAAGGAATGGCACAGCAACGGTAAAAACCGTATAGCTTCCTACCCGAATATTCCACATGGCAATTATATTTTCAAAGTACAAGCAATTGATGAGGCGAACTCGCTCAATAAAGCTGAGCAAAATCTTGAAATAATCATTTTACCGCCATGGTGGCTTACATGGTTGGCAAAAGTATTCTATGTGTTGTTTTCGCTGCTCTTGGCATTCGGTATTATAAGAGCAATTATGCTTTATTTCCGAATTCGTAACGAAGTATACATCGAACAAAGAGTTTCGGAACTTAAAATTCGGTTTTTTACCAATATCTCACATGAACTTCGCACGCCGCTTACGCTCATAATGGGTCCGATTCAGGAACTGAAGGAAAAATTTCAACTCGAAGAAAAGGCAAAACAATATATAACACTTATCGAAAAAAATGCAGGACAAATGCTTCAGCTTGTGAATCAAATTCTCGATTTCAGAAAAATACAGAACGGAAAAATGATTTTGCACGTTTCACAATTTGACCTGAATAAACTTGTAGATGCATTCAGTGAAGAGTTTATGTTGATGTCAGAAGAAAATCAAATTTCTTATCACTTTAAACTTTCAAAATCCCAAATTCCGGTTTGGGCTGATAAGGAAAAAATAGAAATTGTACTCAGAAACATAATTTCGAATGCGTTTAAATTTACTCCAAAAGGTGGCTCAATCACAATAATCACAGGCATTGGCGCCGATGGCAAAAAATGTTTCGTTAGGGTAGATGATACTGGAATTGGAATACCATCGAATAAAATAAATGAAATTTTCGACCGTTTTGTGCAGGCTGATAACCAAGGCGGGCATTATCATCAGGGCACAGGCATAGGTCTGGCTTTATCTAAAGAAATCATAAACTTGCATCATGGTTCAATTTCAGCGCAGCCCAAAAACAACGAAAAAGGATCAATTTTCTCTATTGAACTGCACTTGGGTAAAAATCATTTTGCCGAAAATGAAGTAAATTTCTATCAGGGCGAAATTGTTGATGAATCGGAAACGACCGATCAACCTTCATTTGAGAATTCTGCCGAAACCGAACATTTTAAAAATCATTTGCCAACCTTGCTTGTGGTTGAAGATAATCCCGATTTATGTAATTTGCTACGGATGCAACTTGAAGATAAATACAATGTTCTTACAGCATTCAATGGCGCCGAAGGGATGAAAAAAGTAAATCGTTATCACCCTGACATAGTAGTAACGGATCAAATGATGCCCGAAATGACTGGAAATGAACTGTTACAAAATATTAGAAACGACTTCAGAATAAGTCATATACCCGTAATTATTCTAACTGCCAAAACCGGTGAAGAGGAAAAACTGAAATCGGTGAGTTTAGGAGCAAATGCATATATTACAAAACCCTTTAACAAAGAATATCTTATTGTCCACATAGAACAGTTACTGAACGAACGCAAAGAGTTTCGTAAAAAAATTCAGACGAGTCTGGTTCTTCAATCAGCAAAAGAAGACGATGAAGGAGTTTATGAAAAATACCTGCAGGATAAGGACAGGCAATTACTTAATAAAATCAATCAGGTGATTGAGCTCAACATTTCGGACAGCAACTACAATATCGATGCATTAGCCGAGGATATGGGTTTAAGTCGATCGGCATTTTTTAAAAAAGTAAAGAGTTTGACCGGTTTTGCGCCTGTCGATCTGATAAAGGAAATTCGCCTGAACAAATCGGTGGAGCTGATAAAAACTACTGATATGTCCATATCAGAAATTGCATTTTCGGTTGGATTTAAAGAAGCCGGATATTTTGGAAAATGTTTCAGGAAAAAATACCAGTGTACTCCCAGCGAATTTATTGTCCAAAACCGTTATGCTTCCGGTGAGTTGAATTAATTAATGATACACAAACTAAAAGGAAAAAACGCTATGCTACCACTTTTTTTAAAACCTGATGACATTGTTGGCGTAATATCACCTTCGGGTTGTATCGCTCCCGAATATATCGATGGCGCAGTTCAGTTGCTTGAAAAATGGGGATATAAAGTTAGCGAAGGAGAATTCTGCCGAATTGAGTATGGACGATTTGCCGGAACGGAAAAACAACGCATTGCTGATTTGCAAAATGCACTCAACGATGACAGCATAAGAGCAATACTTTGCAGCAGGGGTGGATATGGGCTTGCACAAATAATCGATAAAATTGATTTTACAAAATTTGTGCAAAATCCCAAATGGCTTATCGGCTTCAGCGATATAACTATACTGCACAGCGCAGTCAACAATCTAAATATTGCAAGTCTGCATTCAGTCATGGCAAAACATCTGACTGAATTGTCAGCAGATTTGCAACCCATTGAACTGTTGAAAAATATACTTGGTGGAAATTTACCGGTGTATGAGTTGCCTTTTGAGAAACCAAACCGCATTGGCAGTGCCACTGGAAAATTAATCGGAGGGAATCTTTCAGTGCTTGCCGGTATGCGCGGAACTCCGTTCGATTTGAATTTCAAAAACAATATACTTTTTATTGAAGATACCGATGAAGAACTTTACCATATTGACAGAATGATCCAAAACTTGAGAATAGGAGGTGTATTGTCAGAAATTTCAGGTCTAATAGTAGGGCAATTCAGCGTTTGCGAAGAGGATCCGCGAATGATGAAAAGCTTAATGGAAATAATTTCAGATGCAGTGAGCGATTATAATTATCCGGTTTGTTTCAATTTTCCGGCAGGGCATGTTGAAAATAATTTACCCCTTGTTTTAGGCTCTAATGCATGTTTAGATATTAACTCCAAAAACACCAAACTTACATTTATCGACAAAATGTAACAAAAAAACGACTTTTGTTAAAAAGAAAAAATCATATCAGTGATTAAAATAGTTTTTTATAACTTTGCAAATAGTTAATTTTCAGATATTTTTATTCCATTAATGATATTTTATTCGCGCATATCGCTTTTTTTCTTGCTTGTTTTGATTGCTGCACTAACGCAGGCACAAACGCATGATTTTGAACAAACCGACAGCATAATAGCAAAAACCAAACTCCTTCCACTAACTTTGAATGATTCAATAATCGACTACGGAAAACTTTTTTTGAACGCACCCTATCGGTATGGCTCAAAAGGTGAAAAATCGTTCGATTGCTCGGGTTTTACTAGTCATGTGTTTAAAAACTTTGGCTACAATCTCGAACGAAGTTCTGCGGATCAGGCGCGGCAAACGCCTTCAATTCAAAAAGAAGATGTAAAAAAAGGTGATCTGGTTTTTTTTGAAGGACGAAGACGAAATGGTAATGTTGGACACGTAGGCATTGTAGTTGAAACAACTGACTGCGGAAATTACAATTTTATTCACGCCGCTGTCCGAAGCGGTGTTACTATTTCAAGTTCGAAAGAACCTTATTATGCAAAACGTTTTGTGAAAGTGGGAAGAGTTATACACTCCGATTCGGCTCTAAATCGTTTAAGCTACCCACCCGATTTTAAAAACATAACTTCGAACATTACCGGAAACATTTCATCAATCACATTGCCGGCTGTTTACCATAAAGTCCGTAAAGGTGAGAATTTAAGTTCTATTGCCCAAAAGCATAGAGTAAGCATATCCACAATAAAAAAACTGAATAATCTGAGATCGACTCATTTGCAGATAAATCAAAACCTCAAAATTAAAGATAAAGTTATACTGAAAGCAACGGAACGTGAAATTGCCATGCAAAAACAGGGAAAAAATCACACTGATAATTCTACTGAAGAAATTCTGCAAGAAACTCCCGAAATTGCAACGAATCAAATTAATGCGAGTTCGGAGCAAAGTATAAAAACCTTTTCGGCAAATGCTGGGATGCCGATTGAAAAAAACCAGAAGAAAAAGATTCATAAGGTAATCAAAGGTGAAACACTTTACAATATTGCCCGCGCCAATAATATTTCGGTAAATAAATTAAAAGAATTGAATAACTTGCCTGACGGTAAAATAATGCCCGGTCAGAAACTTAAAATTTCTGAAGAAAATACTCAAACCAGAACGGAAGCCAATAATAATTCGGAACAGTATAATGCGATACATCATGTGGTTTTAACGGGCGAATCGCTCAGTACAATTGCACGTATTTACAATGTTGCGGTAGAAAAAATTAAAACAGCAAACAATTTATCAGGATCAAAAATTAGAGCAGGGCAGGTGTTGAAAATCTATCAGGTTCAAAACGTGCTTTAACAGCAGAATTTGCCCTTTAAACTGAAAATATACTGTTAAATTGAAATCTGAATTGAATTTATTTTCGAAAATAATTAATGTTGCAGGGTTTGATGAAAAAATGCAGATAGATCAAAGATTTGGTGAAATACAGTTTGTACAAAGCGCTAAAGCACGACGGATTAATGTAAAGATACTTGAAAATGGATTGAAAGTAACTTTGCCAATCGGAACATCGACACATAAAGCCCTTGAATTTATCGGTATTTCAGCTGAAAAAATAAGGGTAAAACAGGAAAAACTCAGAAAACTTAAGTCAGTAATTAATTATCAACTTACAGAAAATTTATCGCTCAAAACACATAGTTTCGAAATTATATTGAAGAGGGCTACCCGCAGCGATATATTTTTTTCGTTTAAAAATCAACTGCTCACTATTGAATTCCCGGAAAATGTTGATTATGGAACCAAAATATCACAGAAACAATGCTGGAAAGGCATCAATTATTTTCTTCGCAAAGAAGCTCTAAGGTTATTGCCATATCGAACGCAGGAACTGGCTCAGCAACATGGTTTTGCATTTTCATCAGTAAAAATTCAGAGCAGCCGAACCCGCTGGGGAAGTTGCTCACGCTATAAAAGCATTAATCTTTCACTGTTTTTATTGCTACTTCCGGAACATCTTATCGATTATGTAATTTTACATGAACTTTGTCATACACGGCAAATGAACCATAGCCCAAAATTCTGGCTCGAAATGGATAAAGTAACTCAAAACCGCTCTAAAGCTTTACGCACTGAACTGAAAACATACAGTATTCCTCAATTCTGAAAAGGCAAACTTTGATATTGACCAAAATTTTAAAATTGCCCCATTACAGCTGTAATTATTTAATCGAGCCTTAAAAACTGCATAAACAAAAGAATATCAATAAAATAAAT
>CAYQWD010000175.1:0-6091 GCA_964420955.1 uncultured Paludibacter sp.
ACTTCTTATTCAAGTAGAAGTTAGCAGATATAAGACTCCGGACTCCTTACTCTCGTCTTTTGTATTTGCTCGTTATTCAAAATAAAATGAAAGACATTATAATTTCCACCAAACGAATTAAAAAAGAACTTGTCGCACTGGCAGTTTGCTTCCTGATCGGATTCGGAGCCAATGTGGGCGCTGTAATTGCCTACAAATCGCCAGCTATTGAGATTTTGACATCCTTGCGTTATGTGCTTATAGCAGCTTTGGCGCTTTACATTTTTGTGGCAGCGATAAGGGTGATTTTTGCATTGGTTTCTGGCTGGTTGAAAAAGCCAAAAAAGTAATCTGCTATGCAGTTTTCAAATAAATCACTTCCTGACGGACGTCACTTTTTGTATGCTTGGTTCACCGCCATGTTCACACGCATCGACCTGCTATTGATAAAAAATGCAAGCGGATTTGATTTAGAGAAAATTGCAGAAAAAATTCAAGAAGAAGTTTTCAGAATTGAAACTTTTGCAAATAAATTCAATCCCGAAAGTGAACTGAGTTCTATTAACCGGTTGGCGGGTGTGCAGGAAGTGCGTGTTTCGGACGAAATGATGCAGATACTGGCAGAATGCAGGAGTCATAATCAGAAAACACTTGGCTATTTTGATATTACGGCAGGTTCGCACAGGTCTGTTTTGCATGAAAAGTACTTTTTTGATAAAAAAAAATCGACTGTAAAATTTGCTAATCCAGATGTAAAACTTGATTTGTCGGGCTTTATCAAAGGTTATGCATTACGAAAAATAAGTATTATTCTGAGCGTAGTGAATATTTCCGATGCTTTAATCAATATCGGCAATAGCTCGGTTTTTGCCAAAGGCAATCATCCGTTTGGCGAAGGTTGGAAAATTCAGGTGCCATTAACTAAAGCCGAATGTGTATTGCACAACGAATGTCTAACCACTTCTGGCAACTATCAGGATACAAAATGGCCTGTTATTTTGCCTGATTCAGGTATGAAGGGGACAAAAAGTTTAGCAACATCGGTAATTACCAGCGATGGCGCCGAAGGTGAAGCTGTTGCAAAGGCTGTTTATCTGGCTTCGGAAATTGAAGCAAAAAAGATACTCGAGGAATTTGACGCTCGTGTGTTTTGAATTTTTAAGAAATGGGCAAAATTAACTAATTTGCAAAAGCTGCGAAACCAAGAGTCCATTTGCTAAATAATTCAACAGGAAAATTGATAATTTGACAATAAAAAATTAATTGCAAGTTTTATCAACTTGAACCGAATAATCATTCAGAAACAAACAATTTAAATATATCAAATTTATAAAAAATGAAAACACGAATTTTTATCGCAACTCTTCTCATGTTTGGCTCGCTCACGGCATTCTCACAGGAAAAATGGGAAATGCTTTTTAATGGCAAAAATCTGAAAGGATGGAAAAAAATTAACGGAACAGCCGACTATGTGATCAAAGATGGTGTTATTACCGGAATCTCAAAAATGAATACACCTAATACATTTCTGGCTACAACAAAAATGTACAGCGATTTCATTCTCGAGTTAGAATTTAAAGTAGAAGAAGGGCTAAATTCAGGCATCCAATTCCGCAGTAATAGCTTTTCTGAATATCAAAACGGACGTGTACATGGATATCAATGCGAAATAGATGCTTCGCCACGGGCTTGGTCGGCAGGAATTTATGATGAAGCCAGGCGAGGTTGGTTGTATGCGCTCGACAAAAATCCGCCAGCAAAAAAAGCCCTGAAAGCAAACGAGTGGAACAAAGTGCGCATCGAAGCCATAGGCACGAGTTTACGAACATGGCTTAACGACATTCCATGTGCAAATGTACTCGATGATATGACTTCATCAGGTTTTATTGCACTTCAGGTGCATTCCATTAACAACGAGAAATTTGCCGGAAAAACCATTCAGTGGAAAAACATACGCATTTGCACACAGGATCTGAACAATGTGCGTCGTTCGTACAACCGCGAAATTCCGCAGGCAAATTGCATTGCCAATACCATTTCAGAAGAAGAAAAAGCACAGGGGTGGAAATTGCTTTGGGATGGAAAAACCACAGAAGGTTGGCGTGGCGCCAAACTCAAAGTTTTCCCCGAAAAAGGCTGGAAAATTGAAGAGGGAGTGCTGAAAGTAACAAAATCAGATGGAGGCGAATCGACCAATGGCGGCGATATTGTAACCACACGTAAGTACAAAAATTTCGAACTCAGTGTGGACTTTATGATTACCAAAGGAGCCAACAGTGGAATTAAATACTTTGTGGATACCGAGTTGAACAAAGGCGAAGGCTCATCCATTGGTTGCGAATTTCAGATTCTCGATGACAATAATCATCCCGATGCCAAACTGGGCGTTAAAGGTAACCGCAAGCTTGGTTCGCTTTACGACCTTATTCCTGCACCTGACAATAAACCATTCCGCAACGGATTTTTTAATAATGCCCGTATTTTAGTAAAAAACAACAAAGTGGAACATTACCTGAACGACATTAAAATAGTGGAATATGAACGGGGAACACAAATGTGGAGGGCTTTGGTAAATTACAGCAAATATAATGTTTGGCCGGGCTTTGGCGAAGCCGCCGAAGGAAACATCCTTTTACAGGATCATGGAGATGAAGTATGGTTCAAAAACATTAAAATCAAAGAATTGTAGGATTTTCAGTTTCTGTCAAAAATTTCTCCCGAAACTAAACTTGACCGGTTTGATTTAGGGAGATTTATTTTGATAAATCTTTATTTAACTATGGTCTGCTGAAAAACCACTACATCTTTCATTAATAGGTTATTATCATAATTTATTTGTATTTTTGTGCAAGGAATTTTGCAAATTTCTTCCAAAAACAATGCACAAAAAAATTTACCGATTAAAAATCCTGTAAGGATTTACTTTGCATAACCCCCAGATTAATCTGGGGGAGTAAAGTGAAATGCAAAACAGAACCCCGTAGTGGGTTCACTTAAACTCAATTAAAAAAAGGTCAACCCCTGCAGGGTTGTTTATCTCAGGTTTATTCACATCCCCCAGTTTCGCTTACTGCGGGTTATGCATAGTTAACTCCTACGGAGTTTTTCAGCATACCCTAACTATCCGTTAAATTACCATAACTTAAAAAAGAAAATTAAAAAAAAATACTGATATTTGCATATAAACAAAAACAGTATAAATATTCTAAAATTACAAATAATGGAAGCAAAAGACATTCGCTCACTTGAGCCTAAAGCGCTCTGGCAACATTTTTACAATCTAACACAGGTGCCTCGTCCGTCAGGCAAAAGGGAACCAATTGGCACTTTCATCGAAAATTTCGGAAAATCACTCGGGCTCGAAACACTCCGCGATGAGGTTGGGAACATACTTGTTCGTAAACCGGCAACTCCCGGCATGGAAAACCGCAAAGCTGTAGTTTTACAGGCACACATGGATATGGTGCCGCAAAAAAATAGCGGTGTGGCACATAATTTCGACACCGATCCTATTCAGGCATATATCGATGGCGATTGGGTAACAGCTAAAGACACAACTCTTGGCGCTGACAATGGCATTGGAATTGCCGCAGCTATGGCAGTTCTCGAATCGAAAGACTTGGTGCATCCTGCTATCGAAATGTTTATAACAGTGGATGAAGAAACCGGAATGCACGGAGCTTTTGGTCTTAAAGCTGGATTCCTGAAAGGCGATATTCTAATCAATATGGATTCAGAAGACGAAGGAGAATTGTACGTGGGCTGTGCAGGCGGTCTTGACGCCAACATCACATTTGCTTATCAGGAAGTTGAAGTTCCCGATGGAGATGTAGCATTGAAGGTGTCGCTTACAGGCTTAAAAGGAGGACATTCAGGTGTAGACATTCATCTGCAACGTGCCAATGCAAACAAACTTATGTTCCGTTTTTTGAAACAGGCAGTTTCTGAATACGAAGCTCGCTTAGCCAGTATTGATGGAGGAAGTTTACGTAATGCTATTCCGCGAGAAGCTTTTGCCGTGATAACAGTTCCTGCCGAGGGCGTTGAAGATTTGATGGAATTTGCTGCCGAATGTGAAGATTTGTTTGTTGAAGAATTTGCCGGAGTTGAAAATAATATTTCGCTTAAAGTTACAGAAAACGAACTTCCCACAGGATTGCTTCCCGAAGAAATTCAGGACGATTTAATAAACAGTGTAACTGCATGTTTTAATGGCGTTTACCGCGTAATTCCCGAATTACCATCAGTGGTAGAAACATCAAATAACCTTGCCATAATTAAATCGAACGGAAAAAGTGTAGAACTGAAATCGTTAATGCGCAGCTCGGTTGATTCGCGTAAGGAAGAACTTGCTTCGGTTATCGAAAGTAATTTTGCTATGGCAGGTGCTAAAGTGAAATTCAGCGGTGGATATCCCGGCTGGAAACCGAATCTGGATTCGCCCATTTTGAAAGAAATGACAAAAGTATATGAAAATAACTGGGGAAAAACACCTAAAGTGATGATTATTCATGCCGGACTCGAGTGCGGGATTCTGGGCACACATTATCCGAATATGGATATGATTTCGTTCGGGCCAACCATTCGTTACCCACACTCACCCGATGAAAAAGTGAATATTGCAACAGTAAAAATGTTCTGGGATTATCTGGTGGAAACATTAGCGAATATACCTGTAAAAAATTAATTATTTGGGGTTTCGTGTTTCGCGTTCCGGGTTATCTGTAAATCCGGTAACGAAAAACACGAAACTTGAAAATGGAACACGAAACGAAAAAAATGAACAAACTTTTTTTCACCTGCTTGTTTGCAGGACTTTCTTTGTCGATTTTTGGTACAGCAAAGGACACAACTGCCATTGATACTTTTATTTTCAAAACCATTAAAGAAAATAAGATTACGCCTGTGAAAAATCAGGCCAGTTCAGGAACCTGCTGGAGCTTTTCGGGACTGGGTTTTTTCGAATCGGAATTGCTCCGAATGGGAAAACCCGAAGTAGATTTATCAGAAATGTTTGTAGTGTATCACTCCTATTCTGATAAAGCTGATAAATTTGTACGAACCAACGGTCATATAAACTTTGCAGCAGGCGGCTCGTTTCACGATGTGATGTATGTTTTAAAGAATTATGGCATTGTTCCTGAAAACCTTATGAATGGATTGAATTATGGTGAAGACAAACACAGACATGCCGAGCTTGATGCGCTAACTGAATCGTATGTAAAAACGATTATTAAAAATCCGAACCGAAAACTTTCAACTGCATGGAAAGCAGGCTTTGATGGAATTTTGGATGCATATCTTGGTAAACTTCCTACAGAATTTACTATTGGCGGTAAAAAATTTACGCCTAAGACATATGCACATTCGCTTGGACTGAACATGGACGATTACATATCGTTAACTTCATTTGCACATCATCCTTTTTATACGAAATTTGCCATCGAAATTCCAGATAACTGGCGTTGGGGCGAATCATACAACGTACCACTCGGAGAATTTGCAAAAATATTTGAATTTGCCGTAGATAAGGGCTTTACTATTGCATGGGGTTCCGATGTAAGCGAAAAAGGCTTTACCAGAAATGGTGTAGCTGTAAATCCTGAGTTGAAAAAAGAAAATCTTCCCGGCTCTGATCAAGCTCGCTGGCTCAACATTTCGCAAAAAGAAATGGAAGAAAAAATTCTTGCCGCAAAGAGTCCGCAACCTGAAGTGAAAGTAACTCAGGAATTACGCCAGGAAGGTTTCGATAATTACCAGACAACCGACGATCATGGAATGGTGATATACGGTAAAGCTACTGATCAGAATGGCGGAAAATATTATCTTGTAAAAAATTCTTGGGGAACCGACAACAAGTACAAAGGAATTTGGTATGCCAGTGAATCGTTTGTACTTCACAAAACCATCAATATCGTAGTACACAAAGATGCTGTTCCGAATGAGATTCTGAAAAAGTTGAAACTTTAGAAACCTCTTATTATTAAACTTTTCCATTGTTTTTATTGACTTTGGAAAAGTTTTTTTTGCCTGAGAAACTGTATCAAATAAAAAAATTCTAAGTACATGACAAAAATTTATATATATATGATTTTGAAGAAAATAGAACGCT
>CAYQWD010000176.1:0-6087 GCA_964420955.1 uncultured Paludibacter sp.
AATCATTTTATTAGCCATTTCTTTGCACGTATTGACCGTAGCTAATTCTAATACCCTCTATTCACCTGACCGTAATTTGAAACTTTCAATAGAAGTAAACACCAAAGGTGAGCCGGTTTATACACTTGCATACAAAAACAACTTAGTTGTAAAACCTTCGCGATTGGGACATATTTTAAAAAACCAACCGCATCTTACTAATGGTTTTACAATAACTAATATCCAAACATCAGTAATAAATGACACTTGGAAGCCTGTTTGGGGCGAAGTAAGGGAAATAACAAATAACTGCAATGAATTATTAGTAACTCTTGAACAAAAAAAAGAGCAAAGATCGATAAAAATCCGTTTCCGATTATTTAACGATGGACTTGGTTTCAGGTATGAATTTGAGAAGCAACCCAATCTGAATTATTTTCAGATAATAGATGAATGTACAGAATTTGCCCTTACAGGCGACCATACTGCTTTTTGGATCCCGGGAGATTATGACACCAACGAATATTATTATACAACTTGCAAGCTTTCTGAAGTAGATGCTTCAAAAGTTGATGGTAGTGGCATAGGTACACATGGTTTTTTTGCTAAAAATGCCGTTCAATCACCGCTATTGCTAAAAACTTCTGAAGGGTTATATATAAGCATTTTTGAAGCTGCATTAGTAGATTATTCTGCAATGCATTTACTAATCGATAAGAACAATTTTATTCTGACTTCAGCTCTTGTGCCCGATGCCAATGGTATTAAAGCATTTATGCAAGCGCCACATAATACACCATGGCGAACAATCATTGTAAGTGATAAAGCTACTGACATTTTAGCTTCAAAAATGATTCTAAACCTTAATGAACCTTCAAAAATTAAAGACACGGAATACATAAAACCACAAAAATACATAGGCATTTGGTGGGGAATGCACGTTCCCGATTATTGGTCGTGGAACTATGCACATGAACCGAATATCAGACTGAAAGATACTGACTGGAATGCGTTGAAACCATTACCTCAACACGGAGCAAAAAATGAAAATGTAAAACGATATATCGATTTTGCTGCTGAACATGGCTTTGCAGGGGTACTTGTTGAGGGCTGGAATGTTGGTTGGGAAGATTGGATTGGAAATTGGAAGGAAGAAGTTTTTGATTTTGTAACACCATACCCCGATTTCGACATCGAGAATCTGAACAAATATGCTCAATCGAAAGGAGTTAAACTGATTATGCATCATGAGACTTCATCATCGGTTACAAATTATGAAAGAAAAATAGACAAAGCCATAGAACTTATGAAAAAACATGGCTACGAAGCTGTTAAAACAGGATATGTTGGATGGATAATTCCACGAGGTGAAAAACATGATGGACAATGGATGGTAAATCACTACCTGCGGGTTGCTGAAAAAATGGCTGAAAACAAAATCATGCTTAATTCACATGAATCGGTAAGACCTACAGGTTTGCATCGTACATATCCCAACTGGCTTGCCAGCGAAGCTGCACGAGGAAATGAATTTAACGCTTGGAGCGCTGGAAATCCTCCGGAACACGAAACAATTTTACCCTTTACCCGTTTGCTGGGAGGACCAATGGATTATACTCCCGGCATTTTCGAAATAAAAATGAATTATTATCAGAAAGGAAATTTAAATCAGATACACACCACGCTTGCCAAACAACTCGCATTGTATATTACAATGTACAGTCCACTGCAAATGGCCGCCGATCTGCCAGAAAATTACGAAAAAAGAATGGATGCTTTTCAATTTATTAAAGATGTAGCTGTTGACTGGGATGACACACGCTACCTTGAAGCTGAACCGGGAGAGTACATTACAGTAGCACGACGAGCTAAAAACTCCGATGAATGGTTTGCAGGCACTATTACAGATGAAAATGCACGCATTGCCACTATTACTTTCAATTTTCTGGAAGAAAAAATATGGTACGTTGCTACTATTTATGAGGATGCAAAAAATGCACACTGGAAAGAAAATCCAATGGCATATAACATTCGAAAAGTACTCGTAAACTCAAAATCAGTTTTGAAACAGAGTCTTTCTTCAGGAGGTGGCGCAGCAATCAGTTTAAAAAAAGCAGATAAAAATGAAATACGGACAATTAAGAAACTAACCAAATAATACATCGAATAAGTTTTATATATCATCACTGCTAACCGACTTAACATCTGAGATTCTTTGCTACGCTCTTAATGACAATGCTTTGTTTTGATTGACTGCCATTCAGAGCATAGTGATGAATCTAACAAGCTAAAAAATTAATTTTAAAATATTTTTTATCGGTCAGCAGTGATATAAAATAAAAAAAAACTTTCTAATAGTTTAAAATGAACTTTTTTAGAAAGTATTTTTTTTAATGGCTCATTGGACAAACAGATAGTTCATACATATTTTGTACTGATAGTAATTTTTCTGTAATTTCGCCATACTTATAGCATTAAATACATTCGAAGAATTAATACCAAAATAATAGCCATTTAAGTATCTACATCCATGATTCTTACTTCATTTACCGAAAGAAAAAAATATAAAACTGGTTTGGCGCTCAGTGGTGGAGGTATTAAAGGATTATGCCATGCAGGAGTGATTAAAGCGCTCGAGGAACACAATATTTTTCCTGATATTATTTCCGGTGTAAGTGCAGGTGCAGTAGTAGGTGCTTTTTATGCAGATGGATTTTCGCCCGATGAGATTGCTGCATTGTTTGAAGATATCAGTTTCAGGAAAATGACAAACTTACAGATTCCCGAGGGAGGTTTTTTCAGAATCGATGCTTTCGAAAGATTCTTGAAAAAAACATTGCGCGCAAAAAAAATAGAAGAACTGAAAATTCCACTAAAGATAGTTGCCACCGATCTTGACAAGGGACGAAGCGTTACCTTCGAAAAAGGGAATCTGGTAGAAGCTTTGGTAGCATCGAGCAGTATTCCGATACTTTTCAGCCCGAAAATAATAAATGAAGTACATTATGTTGATGGAGGTGTACTGAAAAACTTCCCTGTATCTGTTATAAGAGAAGACTGTGAAAAAATAATCGGCATCAATGCCAGCCCACTCGTTGCTGATGAATATAAACTGAATGTGTTAAATGTTGCAGCCCGTATTTATCATTTCATGTTTAAAGCCAATATATTGTCCGACAAGGAACTTTGCGATTTACTGATTGAACCTGTGGACATGGCTAATTATGATACTTTTGATGTGGAAAAAGGTCGTGAAATATTTGAGTTAGGCTACAAATGCGGAAGAGAAATGCTGAAAAAACCGGCTATCCTTAATAGCGACCCAGAATTGGTTTAGTATACTTGAATGTTTTAACTTATCAGAAAAAAGCAAATAATCATTTTGTTTAAAATTTGATTCATTAACTTCAAATCCAATTGTTTTCATAATTTAATTTTCAATGAATATTCTTACATAAATTAAGCATAGCTTAATTTATTAAGAAAAATTGATAGTTTATTTGCCAAAATCATATTTTTTTGATTACTTTTGTATCGAAAATAAATTAAAAACTAAACAACCAATCAAGCCAATGAAGTTTCCCGTATCTGACCGTCTGGCTGCACTATCACCTTCGGAGACTTTAGCCATGTCTCAAAAAAGTAACGAACTGAAAGCTCTGGGAATCGATGTGATTAACCTCAGCGTGGGTGAACCGGATTTTTTCACCCCCGATCACATTAAAGAAGCTGCAAAAAAGGCTGTGGATAACAATTTTTCCTTTTATTCTCCAGTTCCAGGATATCCTTCACTACGCAATGCCATTTGTGCAAAACTCAAGAACGAAAACGGACTCGACTTTAAACCCGAAGAAATTGTTTGCTCGAACGGCGCAAAACAATCAGTATGTAATGTAATACTGGCTATAATCAACAAAGGCGATGAAGTTATAATTCCTGCGCCATACTGGGTAAGTTATCCCGAAATGGTTACGCTTGCCGATGGTAAATCAGTTATAGTTTATGCCGGCATCGAACAGGATTTTAAAATTACTCCTGCTCAACTCGATGCAGCTATTACTCCAAAAACCAAAGCGCTCATTCTTTGCTCCCCGTCCAACCCAACAGGAAGCGTTTATAGCAAAGAAGAATTAAAAGGGCTGACCGATGTACTGGCAAAATATCCTGACATTTTCATTATTTCAGATGAAATTTACGAACATATCAATTATATGGGCAAACACGAAAGTATAGCACAGTTTGAAAATGTTCGCGACCGCGTGATAATCGTAAACGGTGTATCAAAAGCTTATGCAATGACCGGCTGGCGTCTTGGATGGATTGCCGGACCAAAATGGATAGCTTCAGCCTGTAACACATTGCAGGGACAATATACTTCGGGACCTTGCTCTATTACTCAAAAAGCTGCCGAAGCGGCTTATACTGGCGACCAAAACTGCCTCGTTACCATGCGTGAAGCATTCGAGCGTCGTAAAAACTTAGTGGTAAGTATGGTGCAAGAAATTCCAGGACTGAAAGTAAACAATCCGCAGGGAGCTTTCTATATTTTTCCTGATGCAAGTTATTATTTCGGAAAATCATACGAGGGCAAAAAAATTGAAAACTCAGGCGACCTTGCACTATTTCTGCTCGAAACAGGACATGTTGCTTGTGTAGGAGGCGGCGCTTTCGGCGCTCCCGATTGCATTCGTATGTCCTACGCCACTTCCGAAGAAAACTTAACGCAAGCTTTCGGAAGAATTAAAGATGCACTGGAAAAATTGGTGTAAGCATAAGTATTAACAAGAAAAAATGAAAACGCCCCGAAGTCAATCATGATTCCCGGGCGTTAATGTTTTTTTGTTAACTAAATCTTAATCTTTATTATCGTGCTTGTAAAGATAGGAAGTAAGCATCCATACCTGTTTTTCCTGCTCGCGCAGATAATCGCTCATAATGGCAACGGTTACTTCATCGCCCACTTCGGCTGACACTGAAAGCACTTTACGCTCCTCGCCTATCAAATGCTTCAAAGTTTGGAGCACATTGTAAACTGCCTTTTTACCTTCGGATTCATAATCGGTCTCCTTTACTTGGGCTACTTTCAGATAATCTGTGAAATTGTGTGCCGGCACACTACCGAGCATTAATATGCGCTCGGCAATTTCATCAACCTTTTCGGCTACATTATTGTAATAGTTTTCAAACTGCTCGTGCAACTGGAAAAACCGTTTACCTTTTACATTCCAGTGAAATCCGCGTAAATTTGTGTAAAATACCTGATAATCTGCAAGTAACTGCTGCAGTCCTTTTACTACTTCGGTAGTATTTACGGCACTCATGCCAGTGTAATCTGTTGTTTTCATATTTGTATATTTTTACATTGTTATTCTTTTTTATTATGTGATACAAAGATAAGCAAGCAATCATATACACACAACTGATACAAGCTATGCAGTAATTGAATTTATCAATATGTTTGCAGAGAAATGATTTAAAACTCATGATTTGTCATGTTTCATAAAAGAAAAGCAACCCTCCGATGTATGAGAAAAAAGGGTATTATTTTGAAATTACAGTACTTAATTTACATTAATAGAAATCAATTTTTCAAATATTTGAGATATTATAAAAAATTTGAATAAAGATTCGCCATGGGAAATCTGGATATCCCTTATCTTAAGACATATAACTCTATTGAGTATCTTAGTATTCTACAACATTTCGATTATCCTACAAGATTGTTGGATGTAACTTATGATCCATTAATTGCATTGTTTTTTGCATGCTATAGTAAAAATGAAGTTGACTTTAATTCTGATGGAGTTTTTATGGAGTAAATTCTGAAATGTTTGAACAACAGGACTTGAAAAAAATTTCTGCACCTATATTTGATAAAAGTTTTGAAAATATAGATCAAGCTAGTTTTTGGAAAATGATTGATATTGACAGGTTGATATTTATCAAACAGTCAGTTGGGAATATTCCTTTGAGAAACCAACATGATTGTTTCATCCTATTTCCGTTTGCAATAATAGATATAAATGATCAACATTTTCCTTCATTGGAAGATTTTTTACAATGGAAAAAATTGTAAACTTTGTAAAGCTAAAAATGAAGATGGGCTGT
>CAYQWD010000177.1:0-6082 GCA_964420955.1 uncultured Paludibacter sp.
TATTTAAAAAACTATTTTTGGGAATTTTCTTTGGCACATTCGCAGGTTTGCTTATTATAGGAAGTTTGCGTATTATTGGAGATCAGCACGAAATTTCAAACCACATACTAATTCTTGGTGTATCTCTTTTTGCTGTTGCAAACTTTTTAGGCAGACTGACATGGGGATTTTTGAGCGACATTATAGGGGCAAGTTTAAGTGTGTTTTTTGCGCTACTTGTTCAATCTGTTTCAATTATTGCCCTAAATTTTATTCCGCTTACTGATACATGGTACTTGTTAATATCATTTTTTATCGGCTTTGGGTTTGGAGGCAACTTTGTTCTTTTTGCGAAAGAGACAGCGCAAGTGTTTGGAGTGAAAAATCTTGGGATTATCTATCCCTATGTTTTTTTAGGTTATGCAATAGCTGGTATTGCAGGTCCATTTAGCGGAGGATTGTTGTACGATTTCTCAGGTAGTTATTTTTATGCAATAAATTTAGCAAGTATAATGAGTCTTTTTGGCAGTATTCTTTTTCTTTTTCAATTTATAAGCGAAAGAAAAAAAATTTAATTGGCATTTAAGCAAAACATAGAAGCGGCTGTCTACTTCGAGTCGAAACTACTTTCAACATTCCGGATTTGACCGGATAAAAGATCAAGAAGTAAGCCTCACATTTGCAGGCACATACTGGTAGTGTTACAAAAGTAACAGCCGCTTTTTCGATATTTTATCAGATATTGACATACGAACAACTGGAAAGGTTATTTATCAGAAGTATCAAAAGACTATTTTAACTCAAAAGATTGTAAGAATAGCAGCTTCTGATTTGAAAAAAGAAGAACAGGCAGAACATTTTCGTATTTTATTAAATGACAAAAACGTGTTTTACGGGTTTAAAAGTTTGGTTATATTACTCATTATTTAATCAGAACTGTTTTATAAATCCTTTATTATTAATACGAAACGAAAATAAAAAAAGAAGTCAAACAAAAAAACATTAAAAATTGAAAAAGCATATTCAATGATAAACGAGGCTATGAAGCTTGTTATTAGCGGATTAAATATTGCTATGAAAATAAAAAACGTAAATAGAATTTACGTTTTTGAAAAGTAAAACTTAAAGCATTTTCAATTTTTTAAGTTTTCGGATAGAGGCAGGAAAGCTTAGATCCACTCCTCACCCAGCACTTCGCCTCTTATGCTTATTGTAGCAAGTTTTACCGGAATTCGTTTTCCAGATTCAGCTACTGCCTGTTGCGCCAATCTTAAAAGACCACTACAGCAGGGAACTTCCATTATCACAACAGTGAGTGTATTTATCATGTAGTTACTGATCATTGTTTTTATCTTTTCTACGTAAGAATCTTTGTTCGAGTCGAGTTTCGGACATGCAATTGCAAGCGTTTTTCCGGCAAGATATCGGTTATGAAAATCTGGAAAACTGAAAGGCACACAATCTGCCGCGAGTACAACATCGGCGTTTCTAAAATACTGCGCTTCGGGATTAAGCAAATGTAACTGTACAGGCCACTGGCGTAGTTGTGAGTCAGGAACTGAAGAAGTATTGGAGGCTGTGATGAATGAGAATGCAGGTTTTTGATGTACAAAACTCACTTCCCGCCTACCCGGACAACCACCTCCTTGTACTTTTGCTGCAGGTTTTGAAGCACAGCCAGAGCCGCCATAGTTGTGAACTTCAGCAAAGTTGATATTAATTTTATTAGCACGTAAAAAACCAACTGCCTGTTTCAGATAATCGGTTTCGCCATGATCTTTCAGGTGTTTTAGATGCGCTATGATAGTGTGTTCACCTTTGGGTATCATTCTTTTCAGAGTAGCAATTTCATCGTAAGGCTCTGCTTCGCGTTCTTCAAGTGATATAGCGCCAACAGGACATTCGCCAATACAAGCTCCGAGTCCATCACAAAACAGTTCACTCACCATTCGTGCTTTACCATCGATCATTTGCAGTGCACCTTCGTGACAGCCCTGCACACAAGCTTCGCAACCATTGCAAAGTTCTTCGTCAATTCTAATTATTGTTCTTTTCATAAATTCATTTATCAGTTTTCTCATTTACCATTTACCACTTAAATACAGGTTTAACACCAAATAGTAAATGGTAAATGAATAAATGGTCAATTACTTAATCATTGTCAGTAACATTTTAAACCGCTCAACTGCATGTACAGCGTGAGGAATATTGGCTGGCATAATAATGCTTTCTCCGGTTTCAAGATTAAAAGAATTACCATCGATAACCACCTGTCCGCTACCGTCAAGCACCTGTACAATAGCATCAAATGGAGCAGTATGTTCACTAAGGAACTCTCCTTTATCAAAAGCAAATAAAGTTACATTGCCACGCTCGTTCCGGATGATGATTTTACTCACTACCGAACCTTCGGCATAAGTTACCTTGTCGGTCATTGAAAACTTCTCAGAGGTAGAGAAATTTTTATTTCCCTGTGTTGGGACAAATTTAAAATCGTTCATTAATTTGGATTTTATAATATTTAAATTATTGTTCAATATTTCCAATGCGAAGATATAGCAATTTAAATCAAAAAAGTGTAACAGTTGTTACACTCTGAAAATTTCTGAAAAAATATTACTTTTGCATCACATTTCAATACTAAAAAACTCGAAACCGAAATGAATAATGTTCATAACTCTGAGTGGAAAAATTTTGATTTTTTTGAAAATTTCAAAAATATTTTTTCGTCAGGAATTAAGTACAGCATTAAAACTTATAAAAAAAACCAGCTGCTTTTCCGGCAAGGTGAGATTTGTGATGCACTATATATATTAATGAGTGGCTCTGTAAAAACAGACATGATTATAGAAAATGGTAATCTTCTCGGTGTTGAAATTATTAATGCACCTCGTCCGCTTGCTCCTGCATTTATTTTTTCATCGAATAACAGGTTTCCTGTAGAAGTTACAGCTATTGCAGATGTTGAGGTTTTACGCATTCCTAAAGATGAAGTGATTAGAATTATGAATGAGCAACCCGAATTTATGCAGCAATTCTTAAATCACAGCGCCAATCGTACTCAATTTCTGAGCAACAGACTACAATTGTTATCAATAAAAACAATCAAAGGAAAATTTGCACATTTCCTGCTTGAACAAGCAAGTAAAGAGGGTTCTACAATCAGCATTAACCGCAATCAGACTGAATTGGCAGAGTTTTTTGGAGTGGCGCGTCCTTCGCTGGCACGCAGTATTTCTGAGATGATAAATGATGGGGTGATATCGGTAAATAAAAAAGAATATAAAATTACTGATATAGCTAAATTACGGGATTTACTGGTATAGGAAATTAATAGCTTTTACTCTTTAAAGGGCAAAACAGCTTGTCCCTGACGTATTGTGTATTGTGTCATCGATTGATTGGAATCGAAACCGATACCTGTAATGATACGGGTAGTTTGTGTAATTCGTATCAGCGAATCGGAATAAAATTTTTCATCGCGTTGATTCCAGAAAAGTTGTTCCGTTTCGAAAAGTTCGCCTAAAATATTCGTTGCTCTTACTTCACCTTTAAGTTCCCAAAGTTGTTCGTTTTCAAGAAAACGTGCATAATTGCTATGTATATTTGCATCGATTGTAAAATCAAAACTAAAACGTTCAATTTGTATGCCTTTGGGGAATTCCCAGTAAGGCTGGTTGGCTCTGTCATAAATATTCCATTCAGCCGCTGTTATTCTGTAACGAGTTACACCTGAATCCGAAACAATAGTAGTAACATCCATCGCTTTCATTATTGGAAAAGCTGCACGATCAGCAATTGCATCAACTTTTTCGTGCTTTTCTTGCGAACAAGCTACTACTAAAAACAACACAACAACTGCAATAAATGCAGTTGTTATGTAGTGAAAAATTCTATTTTCGCTGAGAGATTTCAAAATCAATTTGACGATCTGCAGGTTGTTGTCTCACCTATCCAACCTCCGACAGTCCAAGATGCTCCTTCTTTAAGTTGCGGATTCATGAAAATATCTTCTTTTGTTGGGAAATGAGGAGTATAAGTATTAATAAGTTTGTTAGCCTCTTCTGTTAAACTTGGATCAACTTGTTTTGCTCTGATAAATTTATCAACTGCAACCCAGTAAACGGTTTTCGAAATTACATTATCATCGTAAATACCTCTTGATTTGGCATACATAATACCTATTAATAAGAATGCACCACCATTATTTGGGTTAAACTCTATAGATTTACGGGCAAATTCCCTTGATTTGGGAAAATTATCCAAATCTTTGTAATAAATCTGTGCAATTGTGTATTGATAATCGGCTTTGAGTGATCGGTCATCAGTCAGTTTTGTAGCTTCATCATAAAAAGCAATTGCCTTAGCAAAATCACCTTTTTTATATGACATTGCGCCATTTCCGGCAGCTGATTCTGCCGATGGTGCAATTTTGTGTAAAGCTACCGATGCATCAAAATAAACTTCTGAGTCGACACAACGCACTCTTCTGTAAAAACCGATAACAGAATTCAGGAATTCCTGATTGGTAAGATTTTGTGCCATTTTAGATTTGTAAATTCCATCCAGAGTCCGACAATCGGCAGCGCCACTTTGTGCGAACAAATTTTCAAGAACCTGTTTTTGTTGAGTAGCAAGTTCAATATTTTTGACATCATCGCCAGCTATTATTTTTTCGAGCAAAGAGTTAACCTTCAGATAATCAGCAATAAACTTTTCTGCATGAGTAGGTTCTGCCTTATAAATTCCGAATGATGTAAAAACAAATTGTACTAAAACTGGAATTTCACTTTTTTCGCCCAAACCATCAATCGATTGCTGCATCCAGCTATAAGCAGTCTTTTTTAATTCATCGCCCTTCACTTTTGCAATATAATCCATTGCTTTGATTCCTAAAATCCAGGGAGTTGGATAGCGTTCATCGTTACCAAAATACTTAATGCGTTGATCGTACATAAACATTAGTTTATCAAAAACTTTTTTGTAAGATACTTCGTCTTTTTGCTGATCAAGTTCCCAATGAAGAATTTCACGACCACGACTGTAAATCGCCCTGTTTGCATTCGGACAGTCTTTAAATGCTGAATTCCACGGACCGAGCGCATCTGCAAATTGTTTATTTTTTGCCGACTCGTTAAACAAGCTAATATTTACCAGGCATTCTTCGGTAATTTGTGGAGTATTATCCTGAGTCGTATTAACTACTGGTTTTGATGTTTCAGTATTAACATCTTCTTTCCCTTTTTTGGATTTTTTGTTTTCTTTTTGTGCAAAACAGTTTGTAAAAAATACAATACTGAACAATAGCACTGCAATGTTACGGATTTTCATATTCTTTTTTTTTAATTTTTTTATAACTTGCGTTTAAAGAACCAGTTTTCGTTAAAGGTTGCGTTTAAAGTGAATTTAAAGTAATCTTCACGTAATGAACCGGTTGCTCCTATTTTTCCATACTCGAAAGTAGTATTAACTATAGTATTACTGTTCTTCAATGGTAAACCTATTCCAAAAGTTATACCAAAATTTGAAGAGGCCGGTAATGATCCTATTTTATAGTATGGATTGCTGATATTGAAACCTGCCCGAAACTGTACTCTGTCAAAATAATTACGTCCTCGATAGTCAGGAACATATTGTGCTCCGAAAAAATATTTTGTACGATTGACTAGACTATCTGTTTTACCAAAAAAACGTGCTTCACTCCATTTATGTAGTTGATAATCTGCAGCAAGAGTAAGTTTGTTATCATAAGTGTAACGAAACCCACCTCCGAAAACGGACGGCATTTCAAAATCATTGGACGGCATTAAGCTGTCGGTTAAAACTCCAGTTGTTATCTGCGAAAACTTCCCGTTTACAAGTGCTTTATGCTCATAAATAAAACCAAGACTTACATCGTGTTTTGAAGCAAAAGTATTATAAAGTTGAAGACCATATCTGAATCTGAAATTATTAATTTCGATAGAATTTCGTTGCTGTGTTGAATAATAGCCTGATGATTGATTGAAAGTAAGACTTCGATAATTGCTCAAATTTCCAAACATGTAATAAGCATTAGCCCCTATCGATATATGATTAAAAAGGTTTATAGACAAACCAGTAT
>CAYQWD010000178.1:0-2502 GCA_964420955.1 uncultured Paludibacter sp.
TAAAAAGTCTCATTAATCTCATTTTTTCACCGCACTAAAAGGGACAAGTCAGGAGGGCAATACGAGAGCGTTCGTTTTGCTCAGCCTCAATCAGCAATTGAGAAACTTTCCGGTCTTTTTCAGCAATTCGCAGTAGCGATTTTTTATCCTTAATCTGATAATACAGCCAAATTGCAATAGATATGAGTAATGATAATATTATTAAAAGTATCAGAATTAGTTTCTGATTCCTGATTTTTGATTCCTGATGTTCTAATTGTTTGTTTTTGCGTTCAGTTTCAAATTCTATGTTGAGCAGTTCGATGCTGCGGGTAAGTTCAATTTTATTCATAAAGCGATACGCAGCAAGCATGGAATCCTGATATTGTGCGAGTAATTTAAAATCACCATCAGCCTCAGCCCATTTTGATAGTTTCTCGTAAATCCAGTATTATTTATCAATATTATTCTTATCGGTAAACAGATTTAACGCCTTCCGGTAAACAGCCTCAGCATTCACTTTATTCCCTATGTTGCGAAAAATATCACCCATCAACACAAGATTGGCAGCCATTTGCACTTCCATAGCTGCTACAGAGTCAGTCTGGAATGATTTTTTGCAATAATACAAAGCTGAATCAATTTCCTCTTTTTCGAGATAACAAAGTGCGAGATTGTTGTAGAACGAACTCAGCAAATAATTGTCGTTATCGAGGGCATATTTCCGTATTATTTCGCGGTCGAGCAACATGGCACTGTCAATTTTACCTGAACTGCCAAGAATATTTGCTTTAATATGCTGCAGGTTAAGTTTTACTGATTTGTGCGGATTATCAGTCAAAGTTCGATTGATAATACGCAGAGAACTTTCAATATCGCGTTTGTTGTAGTAAGCTTGTGCCATATTAGCTTTTACTACATGCATCATCTTGGTGTTTCCCAATAACTGATACGTATGGAGCGCTTTTTCGAAATAAAGAAATGCTGAATCGAATAATGCCCTGTTCATAAAATTCAATCCTGCACTCATGTTGTTTAGTGCTATAAGTGAATCAGTTCCAACAAAACTTTCAATTTTCAGATTTGCTTCGCGATATTTTTGGGTAGAACGCTCATAATCGCCACGCCGATAATAAAGCCGCCCTTCGGTTGTAGTCTTCAGAAATTGGAGTTTTGGCGATGAATTTTTGGCGAGCACACTGTCGAGTTGTCTGTAAAAGTTTATCAGACTATCGTAGGGTGTGTAATTGTTTTTTTGAAGTAATGCGTAATACTCAGAAAACAAATCGTTTTCGGAATTTTCGGTTTTAGTACACGAAATTAAAAGTACAAAAAGAACCAACGAAATTGAGATGAAAAACGTAAACACAAATCTTCTCATAAAGTTTGAAATTTAGTCAATTTACATGAAACAACCGAACGCAAATTTATATATTTTTTATTATAATAATAAACAAATACACATCGAAGTAATAAAACCATTATAATTATGGTAGATGTTTAAATTTGAAAAATATTTGTTTAAATAAATCACATTTTATTTCAAATTTTTGAATCTGTTCCGAAAAGTCAAAATCTGTTTTTTCATTTAACAACATTCAATAAAAAAAACCGTTCGAGTGAACGGTTTTTTTATTTCAAAATTACTTTTTCAGATACCAGTTTTTTTCATCCAAAAGTTTCTGTTTTATTGCAGCGTTTTTGAACTTGTGTTTTGCAGCCACTTTGTCTGCCAGATACGCATTATTGTTTCTGCGTATTGCTATACGCATTAAATCGTGAAAACGGTTACCTTCAAAAGCAGTTTCGAGCGCCAATTCGTTTACAATTAAATCTTCCATATAAGTTACGAGTGAATCGTTGGTGGAATATTTTGGAAGAACAAAATGGGTAGTGTCAACATTTGCATTTCCCAAACTACGCATACGAATTCCGATATTCTGGTCGAAAACAGCGCTACTGAAATCCATATAAGCGGGAAAAACGTATGTTGTATCAAATTTTATCGAATCTGCCAACGGATTTAACTTTGATTTGATTGTAGTTTGATTAATCTGCCGTATTAACTCTTTGGCAGGAAATATTCTACGGCTTCCCATGTTAGTCCTGTTCAGCCCGTTTTTCAGTACAGCCATTGCAGCATTCGGTTTACCCAAACGGTTAACAGCCTCGGCATATCGTAAATAGAGCAAAGCCACCCGATATGGCAATACCTGTTTTATATTAAAATTCAACGGATTCATTATCACCCATTTGTAAATAGAATTGGGAGCGCCTTCAGTATCGCCAAAGCCAAAGACATATCCAGTTTCAGTGTAACGAGATTTTTCTACATAGGACACCGAGCGATATTTGCGCAAATCAACCAGGGTATCAAGGGTGGGAGTTTGCACATATCGTTGTGTGTTCCAGTTTTTCAAAGCAAACTCTGAAGGTTTAAAATGTTTTTGCACATTAAGGGAGTCGAGATCTGTATAATGCTTGTATTGATTTGACATTGCAATACGTGTGATATACTCATTG
>CAYQWD010000178.1:2512-6055 GCA_964420955.1 uncultured Paludibacter sp.
TTCCCCAACTGGGATTATTGGAATACCGGCCCGTAAAAGTATTGTTAACAACCTCAAGCGTCGTACGATAAGTATTTGCAATAATATACCTTTCGGTTAACATTAAATTCCTGTATTCCATTGCAGCCTGTTCGTATTGGCCTGTCCAAAGATACAAATCGCCAAGGATAAAACTTACCGGAAAAAACGATTTTGTGCTATTGTAAATACCTAACGATCCCACAGCGGGGGGATTAATGCCTTTAACAGGCAATAAATCGGCAATAAGCACCGGCGCGAGTTGCTGAATATTATAAACCGGATAATCTGTTCGCTGGGCATCTTCCACGGTTAGTATGGGCTTTTCAATATATGTTGCCTTGCCATAGTTAAGCGCTAATTGCATATATGTCCATGCTCTGATAGCTTTGGCAGCAGCAAAAACTCTTTTGTTGACTTTTAACGAACCTCTTGTCACAGCAGTGTCAACAGTATTAATAATATAATTACAATTGTTGATTACTGCATAATAATCTTTTTCACCGCAAATATAAGGGTTGATGTTTTCGATGTTAAATTCGCTAATATTGCGTAAATTTATATCTGCATTATCGGACAAATCGAGCAGGTCGGCACGTAATTCGCCTAACAAAATATAACTGTCTGAAAGTTTCTGGAGCTCTGAAAAAACTGCAAACATTGAATATATTGAATCGTTTGCACCATCCAGTTTATAACCATCGGGAAAAACCAGACGGTCAGAGTCTACTTCGAGTAAATTACAACCGCCAAGCATTAAAACTCCAATGACTGCAACCGACATTTTTTTTATTATACGTTTCATATCTAATATTCCGGTTTTATTTCTTATTTAAAAAAAATTAATTATAGATTAAGTTTAATACCCAGATAATAGCTGCGTGTGAGCGGGATCAATCCTGCATCCACCCCCTGATAATATATCGAGCTTTTGGCTGAAAACTCGGGATCGAGTCCAAGATAACGCGTCAATGTAAACACGTTATCGGTGGCAAGCCAGACATTTAAACCTTCGAGAAAATTGCTTTTAATCGGCAATTGGTAAGTAAGTTTCACATTTTTCAGTCGCAGATATGAGCCATCTTCAATCCATCTGTCCGAAAACCGAGCATTTCCCATAGGATCGGCATAAAATGCGCGTGGTTGTTTTGTTGCCTGACCATCGGCAGTCCATCTGTTAAGCATTGCTGTGGTTTGATTAGTAAAACCGCTTCCCGATTCAAGCTGGCTTCGATAATAGTTATATACATCGCCACCATAAGCATAACTCAATATGGCAGAAAGCGTAAACCGCCCTGAATTCCATTTGCTTGTGAAATTTCCGTAGAAGTCAGGATTTGGATTTCCGATTATCTGACGGTCGTTTTCATCAATAATGCCATCAGGATTTTTATCGTCGAAATAAATATCGCCTGCTCCAAAATGGGCCAGAGTTCCATCGGCATTTTTCAAAGCAAGAGAAGCGTTCTGCGCTTCGGCTGCATTAGCAAAAACTCCTTTGGTTTTATATCCGAAAAATACACCGGCAGGCTGACCTTCAGCCATGAGCACTTCACCCCCGAATACTTTTGTAGTATATTTTCCATCGGGTACGTTGAGTTTTGTAATCAGATTTGAATAATGTCCTACACTTGCGCCAATTTCCCATTTAAGCGCTTTGAAATTTAAAACGACAGCATTCAACGCAATTTCGCAGCCGCTATTCTGAAGTGAACCATCGTTTGTCCAGTATTTTTCAAGCCCTGAAATTACCGGAAGATCTTTAATTACGAGCAAATCGGTAGTTGTACCTGAGAAAACATCAAATGAAAGATTTATGCGATTGGCAAACAACCCAAGATCTAAACCAAGATTGGTGCGATAAGTAGTTTCCCATTTAATTTTATTATTCTCGAGGTTTGAAATTACCAAACCATTCGCGCGGTCGTAAAACCGAACCGACTTAAAATAAGCCATCGATTCATAATCCTGAATGCCATCGTTTCCTGTTATACCGTAACCTGCCTTTAGTTTTAAAAGACTTACAAATTCAAGATTTTTCATAAACTCTTCTGACGAAATAAGCCAACTGCCGTTAACAGCAGGAAACAGACCGAAACGTTCACCAAATATATTTATTCCGCCTCTGGTTTTATTCCCGAAGCGTGAAGAAGCATCCAGAGAAACAACAGCGTTTACAAAAAATCGTTTGTCAAATTCATAATCGGCATTCAGATAATTGGAAAGTGAGCGGGTCATGGCATTTACTCCGGCAACCGATTTATAAGAGTAATTTCCGGTAATCGTTGTGTTGCTGTTAAATCCTGAATTATGTTCTTCAACGTAGTCGGATTCGTAAGTATTGTTAATAAACCGCATTCCGTACATTGCTTTAATTTTACTCAGAGCATTAATTTTATTTTCCCATGTGAGGCGTGCATCGGCAAATAATGCAACATTGCGTATTACTTGATTTGAAATTTGATTGTACGAAAAACCTTTATCTTCGAGATAACGGGGAGCTGTAAAATACATGGGCACAAAATGTCGCTCGATATCTTTATGCAAATTATAATCAATCATTGCGCTTGCAGTGAAGCCATTCCCTAATCGATAAACCGGCGCTAAACCAATATTAAAACGGTAATTTCTTAATTTGTTTATCGACCATTGTATAAGACCAAGTGGCGAACTTACTTCAAAATCATCGGAATATGCATAATTTTTGGTAATTTCACCAGCCGAAGTATATGAATATGGGCTTAAGAATGGTGATTTTACAGTCGCAACCCATCTTGGTGAGGTATATTGGTTAATTCCATCATCGAGCAAACTTCTTTCAATTCGTGAAAAACCGATATTTATACCGATGTCAAAACTTTTAGTCATTTTTATATCAGCATTAATACGGGCATTAATACGCTGATAAGATGTGGTTTTAACCGGCTCATTGCCAGAAGTAAGACCAACGGAGAAATAATACTTTGCCTTGTCATCGCCACCATCAACATTTATCAGATAGCTGCTGCTCAACCCGCGGTTATAAATCAGGTCATTCCAGTTAGTGTTATTGTGATAGATATTATATCTGTCGGTTCCGGGTGTAACATTCAGAAAACCGAAAGAAGATATGTCATTACGTGGAACGCCTTTTGTGCCAAGCACATCGGATGCAAAAATTCTGAAATCCTCAGGCTGCATCATGGGTAAACCACCGGGAGTTTCTGTTAAGCTATTGAGGATACTCAAGCTTATTTTGGTAACCTCAGAATTTGAGCGTCGGGTGTTAATAATTATAACTCCATTTGAACCTTTACTGCCATAAAGTGATGTACCATCCTTCACTACAGTAATACTCTGAATATCATTATTATCGATATTTGAAAGTGGATTGAAATAGAATCCTTTATGAATTGATTCCGTATCGTACATACTGTTCCAGATTACACCATCAACAACATAAAGCGGTTGTGCGCCTCCATTTAAAGAGTTTATACCTCTGATAAATACTGAAGAACCAACTCCTGATGTTCCTGAACGTGTGAT
>CAYQWD010000179.1:0-6021 GCA_964420955.1 uncultured Paludibacter sp.
CCAGATACTAATATGCTTGCTATTGAAGTATCGGTTCTGTGAATAATCAATTGTGTATTGTTTGTGCCAAATGTAAGGCTGTCGATATCGGCAAGTTTATAATTCAGCAGCGAGCCCGTAGTACGGTAAATATACAGATTTTCCTGTGCTTGGGTTTTTAAAATAGCAGCAAAAATAAACATTAATACGAAAATATATTTATTCATAGTTTGCTGAATTTAAAAGTAAATTTATCAATACGAAGCAGATAAATACCAGGCTGCAGCTCGGTAACATTTATGTTTTGAGCTGCGCTATTCACAATTATTTCCTTAATTTTTCTTCCATCAATACTATAAATTATTGCTGTTGAATTTTCGGCAGGTGCATTTTTTACTGTAAAATATTCTGTAACTGGATTTGGGAATATCTGCAAGATTCTATCTGATTCTGGTAAAGAAATTGATGAATTTGTTCCGAAACGAATTTTCTGTATTTCTTCAATTTTGATTGATTGTATGATTTCTGATTTGTTTTTCATCTCAAGCATACCAGCATTAAATGTGATTTTTTGCAGTTGGTCGAGTAGCAGAGCATTTTCAGTGCCGTTTCGGAATTGAATGATTATTTTGTTTTGTGCCACAAGTAGCGTGTTTAATAAACAAAAGTTCATTAATAATAAAAAAATGAATTTGATTTTCATGGACGAAAATATTTGATACCTTACATCTGCAAAGATATTTATTTACATTCATAATTATGCGGACAATAATTTCCTGTAGGGGGATGTTCTTGCATTTTAAGTTAAAACTTTTGTCGATGCAGTTTTAAGCGCAAACAAATTTCAAAAACAAGCTTTTGTATTAATAAAATTTATCCCCTTCGTTTGTGTTTTTATCCTCTGCAATCTGAAGCTTTTTACTTATTTTCGTACATTCTTTATAATGTTCGGTAAATGACTTCCAGAAGACTGTTACTTTTTACAATATTTTTGCTGATTGCAGCACATTTATTATTTGCGGCAAATTCCGTTACATATCTTACTGCCGATAATGGTTTGTCACGCAATCATGTGAATCATATTTTTAAGGATTCACGTGGATTCTTGTGGTTTTCGACCACCAGCGGTATCGACCGCTACGATGGATACGACTTTCTGCATTTTTCAGGTGTAGGTAACGGAAATATGTTTAAGCTGAAAGTGGTAAATTGTGTGGAAGAAGATATCAATGGAGATTTGTGGATTGCTACTGAGAATGGACTATTTTACCACGATTACGAAACAGGACAACTAAGTTCATTATCACCGAAAATAAAGTCGGGGAAAAATTTGGAAGGTGAACTGATCAAGCTGATAAAACGCGATGCCTTCGGAAATATGTGGGTTGCGCATGCCTCAGGTTTATCAGTGCTAATACCCATGAATCAGGGAACTTATAAACTTTCAGAAATTTTAAAAAGCCCAACTGTTGAAACTCTATTTTTCAGTGATAACAGTGTTTACATTGGCGATAACAGCAATATACTTCGAATTGTTACTGACAATTACGGGCTTTCTAAAAGACTTGAACCTGCTTCTGTACTACGCAATATTGGTGGAACTGTAAACGCATTGTTTATTGACAAAAACTGGCTATGGGCAGGAACTTCGTTAGGGTTATTCAGATACAATTTCAATACAGAAGAATCTGTATTTTATACAAACGACTTGCGGAATCCAAATTCACTTTCCTCTAATACTGTTACCGATTTAGCAATAAATGCTGAAGGAGAACTGCTTGTGGCAACACTAATCGGATTGAATATATATAACTATTCTACAAATAATTTCAGACGTATAAATACCGAAAGTGCTCCGGGCAGAAATGTGTTGAACAATAATTTTTTGAGCAGTTTACTTGTAGATGGCAGCAATATCTGGATTGGGACAGAGAAGGGTGGCGTAAATCTCTTGCGACCATCGCAAACTTATTTTACCAATATATCTCATGAAGAAAATAATCCATCGAGTCTTTCGAAAAATCCTGTAAATGTAATTTATGAAGATAATGCCGGCGATTTGCTGGTTGGTACTGTAGAGGGAGGTTTGAACATTCGCAAAAAAGGAAGTTCAGAATTTATTCATTCGGTTACTGAACATGGCAATCAAGCATCATTACAGCATAATTCAGTGAGTGCTATTTGTCAGGATTATAAAAAAGATTTCTGGATAGGAACATGGGGTTTAGGAATCAGCAGATTGAAATATGCTGATAAATACAATCCTGTTTATCAAAGGTTAAATCAAGACACAAATGGTGGAGCAATTTCGAGTAATTTTATAGCAGCACTGCAATCCGACAGTTCAAACAGTGGAATCTGGATTGGCACGCGTGAAGGGCTCGATTTTTTCGACATTGTTCAAAACAGGTACTATCCTGTTTTGCAAAATTTGCCCAATGGTAAATCTGTACAATTGGTTACAGGCCTTTTGATTGACTCTGAAAAAAGACTGTGGGTTGGAACAGGAAATGGTTTATACTGCATTTACCTTTACAAGTCAGATATACGCAAGCAGATTATTTTTTATCAACACTATCATTATTTGCTTACAAAATCCGAATCAAAAATAGTTGAGAAAATTAACTGCATTTACGAATCCCGAGACAAAACTATATGGTTAGGCAGTAATGGAAACGGGCTCTATAGCTTAAGAAAAGCTGGTGGGAAAACCACAATCAAAAAATTCGACGAAAAAAACGGTTTAATTGATAATGTAATTTACGGCATTCTCGAAGATGATACCGGCACTTTGTGGTTCAGCACCGACAAAGGAATTTGTGCTTTTAATCCCGAAAACGGACACACTCGAAGCTTTACAATAGTTGATGGACTTAAAACCAATCAATTTTATTGGGATGCATATCTTAAAGCCATGGATGGGAAAATGTATTTTGGTCATTTAGCCGGATTTACCGTTTTTAATCCCCTTAATTTTATTCCCACAGCTTCGCAGAATAAAACTGAAATAACCAAAATATCAGTTTTGAACGAAATTGTTTATCCATTTCAGAATAATAAAAGTCGAAAATTTATAAAGTTTGACAAAAATCAACCTATCAAACTTACGCTCAGAGAAGCTGATAAAGCTTTCAGCATCGAGTTTTCTGCACTGAATTTTTCCTTTCCTGATAAGATTAAGTATGCATATCGACTCAAAGGATTTGATCAAAACTGGAAAGAAATGCCATCGAGCCGCAGATTTGCCAACTTTACTAATTTAAAACATGGTATCTATGATCTCGAAATCAAATGTACGAATACTGATGGCACATGGTCGGATAATATTACGTCATTAAATATCGCTATAATACCACCTTTTTATAAAACATGGTGGTTTCTGCTCGGTATAGCTTTATTATCTGTTTACGTTATTCTGAGTTACTATTTTCATAGAATAAAACTACTGCGACAGCAGGAATTGCATTTGCGCAGTTTAGTGGATACTCGTACAAAAGAAATTGCATTGCAAAAAGAGCAACTTGAAGAACAGGCTCGCAAACTGAAAATGAACATGGATGAGCTCATCGAGCATCAGGATGAAGTTTCGCGTCAGAACGAAAAGCTTGTTGAGCAAAATCAACGTATAACTCTTCAAAACGAAGAATTGGAAGAACTTACCCGAAAACTGGAAGAAGTAACTGTTGATAAAATTGCTTTTTTTACGAATATAACGCATGAATTTCGCACACCAATTACACTTATACTTGGCCCGGTAGAACGAGCCTTAAAGCTCAGTACAAATCTAAAAGTTCTTGAGCAGCTTCATATCGTCAAACGAAACTCTCAACTTTTACTCTCGCTTATAAATCAGTTAATGGATTTCCGCAAAATTGAATCAGGTAAAATGGATCTGGTAAAATCCAATCAGAATTTTGAAGAATTTCTCAATGATGTGATTCTTCCTTTCGAGGATATGGCTAAGGAGCGCAATATTACTATTTTTAAAAAAATTCGGCTTAATCCTCCAGAAATGCTTTTCGACCGAAATAATCTGCAAAAAGTAATTGGGAATTTACTGTCAAACGCTATAAAATTTACACCCGACCATGGTGCCATTACTGTTATTGCAGGAACTTACTTCGATAAAAAAGATCAAAGCGAGAAACTTTTTGTTTCTGTTAAGGATACCGGGAAAGGGATTTTAGGGGAAGAACGCGAAAAGATATTCGAACGATTTTATCAATCGAAACAAATAACAGCCTATTCAGGAACTGGTCAAAGCGGTACCGGAATCGGACTTTACCTTTGTAAACAGATAATCGAATTGCACAATGGCAGTATCGAAGCGTTTAATCTGAGTTCGGGGGGCGCATGTTTCAGATTTATAATTCCGGTGGAGAGACGCATTTCTACTATTGTTACAATGGATGGCAAACCAATGGAAATGCTCGTGGCTTCAGAAGCTCAAGTAGCAGATAAGATTGAGCATAAAACCAAAGATAGTAAACCATTATTGCTTATTGTTGAGGATAATACTGATATGCGTAAATATATCCGATCTATTCTTGTCGCGGAGTTTAATGTTATGGAAGCTCCGAATGGTGCTGTAGGTTTCGATGTTACCAACCGATATTTGCCTGATTTAATTATCAGCGATGTGATGATGCCTGAAATGGATGGAATTGAGTTTTGCAGAAATGTGAAAACAAATTTTGTAACATCGCACATACCGGTAATATTGTTGACAGCAAAATCGGCTATCGAAACTCAAATAGACAGTTTTCAGCAAGGCGCTGATGCTTTTTTGGTTAAACCTTTCGATGAGGATTTGCTAAAAGCAATCATTGCCAATCTGAACGACAAACGCAAACGGTTGCAAATGAATTTTGCTGAAAGTATGAATACTGAAGCGCTGAATTTCGATAATGAATCGCCCGATAAAAAATTTATGGATAAAGCTATGAAGGTGATGAAGGAAAACTACAAAGATCCCGATTTCGAAGTTCCCGGATTTATCGACCTGATGAATATAAGCAGAAGTTTACTGCATAAAAAACTGACCAATATCACCGGTCAGTCGGCAAGCAGGTTTATTCGTATTTACAGATTAAATGTTGCCCGTGAACTTATAATTCTGAACAGGGAAACACATGCTTTAAATATTTCAGAAATTGCGTATGAAGTGGGATTCAGAGACCCGAAATACTTTACACGATGCTTCACAAAACATTTTGGAATACAGCCAAGCGTCTTTATGGAGAAAACAACAGAATAGTTCTTTATGGGTTTGGGAGTTTTATTCAGAAATTTAAGGATTGAATATTCGAAAAATAACAACAACCTATACCAAATGACTGAAAAAATCACCAAAAAAGAGAAAGTTGTCGCCCATTTTATGCATTATAAATATTTTCTTTGTGAATTAATGTCCAATGTCAAAGTCAATTTTAAAACAAAAAATCAAATAAACATGAACAAAACCAATTTAACAGCGCTTTTACTTGTTATTACTGCTTTTTTCAGCAGTGTAAACGCACAAACAAAAATTAATGTTGATGTAAAAAAACCAGGCTCGGTAATTCAAAAAACCATGTACGGTATTTTTTTCGAGGACATAAACTATGGAGCCGATGGCGGATTGTATGCCGAAATGATAAAAAACCGTTCGTTCGATTTTCCGCAAAATTTTATGGGTTGGAATATTTTTGGCAATGTTAAACTAATGAAAGATGGACCTTTTGAAAACAACCCACATTATATTAGGGTTGCTTATTCTGGACACGAACACAAACACAGCGGTGTTGAAAACGAAGGTTTTTTCGGGATTTCTGTAAAAAAAGATGCCGAATATCGCTTTTCGGTATGGGCTCGGTTAGCCGGTAACAATCCACAGGAAACAATCAGAATTGAACTGATTGATGGCGCCAACAATCCGTTTGGCAACGAAAAACTTACTATCGATTCAAAAGAATGGAAAAAATATCAGATAACAGTAAAAGCTCGCAAGGAAGAGAAAAAAGGAAGCATCCGTATTTTCTTTACTTCAAAAGGCGCTGCCGA
>CAYQWD010000180.1:0-6000 GCA_964420955.1 uncultured Paludibacter sp.
GGCAGCGAAATGTCGGGCGGAGTGCGCAATATTTCAGTTTCCAATTGTAAGTTTATCGGAACCAATGTTGGATTACGTTTTAAAAGTACACGTGGAAGAGGCGGTGTTGTTGAAAATATATTTATCGAAAATATCAGTATGTTTGATATTATAACTGACTCTTTTCTGTTCGATTTGTATTACGGCAGAAAATCAGCCAACGAAAGCCTCGAAGATGGCGATGGATTGAATAAAAATTCGGTTGATAACAAGGTTGATGAAACAACTCCTGTTTTCAGAAATATTTTTGTGAAAAATATTGTTTCCCGAAATGCACGCCGTGCCATGTTTTTCAATGGATTGCCTGAAATGAATATCAGCAATATTCATGTGGAAAATGCAAAATTCTCTTCACTTATAGGTGCAGAACTTTCCGAATCGGATGGGATAAAACTTATAAATGTGCATGTAGAACCTCAGCAGGGTGCAGCTTTCATTTTTAATAATGTAAAAAATCTTGAAGCCAAGGGTTTAAGTTATCCTGAAAAAGTAAAGGAACCAGTGCAGATAAAAGGCAAAAACACGAAAAATATCGATATTAAAGAACAAACTGTACATATTAGATAAATGTAATTTATTTGTCTATGAATTATATTTACAAGTATGTGCTCTAAATTTGTTTTACTATTCAGGACACCTAGGAGGCTTTGAAAAACCTGTTAGGTGTAATCCGGAAAAATCATACTGAGTGTTTCAATTAATAATTGAACTTTTGCAAGCAGTTTATTGCAGATTTTCTGTTGTTTGGGAATTTATTAAGTTTGATAATCAAATGGTTATACAAAAAAGAACTTTATCAAATTTTTATCGCCTGACCTCTCCCATAACCCCTCTCCCAACCTCTATCCCCCTTCAGGGACTTTCTCCCCAAGGAGAAAGAAAATGGAAAAAGGATTTTAGAGAGGGGAACAGTTTAGTGCAGGTAATAAAGTCCGTCAAATATTTTAATTGTTTGATTTATTGCATAATACACATGCGAAAGTTGAATTAATAAAAACTAATTATGAACACTTACTTGCCAGATATACACATACATTCATTTTGCAAAAATTTCCGGTTTTTTGTGGTTTTTGCGTTCTGCTTCCTTATTAAAGACATTCACCTTTATCAAAATTTTAAATGTCAGTAAATCCATTTTTCAGAATTTTACTTTTGATAATATTTTGTGCAGGCAGCCTTTTTACCGTGCATGCAGAATTTCCTGTTGATACATCTTATACCGTTTATCAAACTTATCATAAATTAAAGAAAAATTATCCTGATATTAAAATTGTATATCCATCATACAATAAGAATATTAAATTCACTGAAAATGTGGTTTACAAAACCGTCAACACCAACCGTTCACTGCATTTGGACGTTTATCAACCCACAAAAAAAGGAAAATATCCGGCTCTGATAATGATACATGGCGGCGGCTGGCGTTCGGGAAATAAAGAAATGCAACGACCTTTGGCTCAAAAAATTGCCGAACATGGTTTTGTTACAATTTCCTTAGAGTATCGTCTTTCCTTAGAGGCAAAATATCCCGCAGCTATTCACGACATAAAAGCTGCGATTAGATTTGTAAAAGAAAATGCTGAAAAATACAGCATAGATACAACCAAAATTGCTATTGAAGGTGAGTCGGCCGGCGGACATTTGGCAATGCTGGTAGCAATGAGCAATGGAGTAGAACATTTTGAAGGCAATAAAAGCGGGAGCAAATCTTCTTCGTCGGTTCACGCAGCTATTAATGTTGATGGAATAGTAAGTTTTCTGATGCCCGGCTCGTTAAGTCCGGAACGTAAATCCAATTCGCCCGATGCTTTTTGGTTAGGTGGTACATTTGCCGAAAAGCCACTTGTATGGAAAGAGGCTTCACCACTGTTTTATGCGGGTAAAAATTCCGTGCCGGCACTTTTCATTAGCAGTTCTGTACCCCGTTTTCATGCCGGCAGAGATGAGTTGATTGATATGCTTAATCAGTACGGAGTTTACTCTGAATCATTCACAATAAAAGGTTCGCCACATTCGTTCTGGTTATTTGATCCTTGGTTTGAACCCACAATAAAATATATGGTTAATTTCTTGAAAAAGATATTTTAGCCTCACTTCAAGTTTTTTCTTATTTTTATAATTTGAAAATATTAAAATGACCTGTTAATTACCCAAATTTTGAAATAAATATTTTTTAATAATAAATGAATTTTAAAACTGAATTTAATCCCCATAAAAAATCCATGAAAAAAGTCATTACACTACTGAGTTTTACTCTGATTTTAAACATTGTTTGCATTAATGCACAAACAATCAACACAACAACCGTTGTTTTCTGGCCTTTCGGTACAGGAACTGCCAATCAGATTGCTACTTATACAGCAGGTACAGAAGGATATTTCAATCCCGATTATTTTACCGTAGCAAGTAACCTGAAACTGCTCGATAAACGTACTACTTACACAATTGATTACACGCGTTTTCAACCCTTAGTTCAAAGTAATAATCCATCCGAAGCTGATGTGGTAACTTTTGGTATCCGTCCGAAAACAGGACTGAAATTTAAACCCACGCGGCTTACATTTAACTGTCAGCGTTATGGTACCGATGGCGGAAAAATTGATGTAAAATGGAAAACACAGGATGGAACTGAAACCACGCTGCAAACAGGTATTGTTCCTGCACGCGACAATTCCGGTGCAGCAACAAGTGTTGATATTGATCTTAGTGCAATGGCAATTAATCCAACTGAAACCGAAGGAAAACTGTTGATTTATATTTACAGCCTCGGTAATACCAAGCAGGTTGGGTTGGCTAACATTAAAATTACAGGTGCTGTAACCGGCGAAATTGCCAATGTAACCACCTACACACTTACCACCCAAGTTACACCGGTTGGAGCGGGAAGTGTTACCACTAAACCTGTAGGGACAAGTTTCGATGCCGGTACTCAAATAGAAGTAACTGCCAAACGCAATTTCGGTTTTAATTTCTCACACTGGGAAAATGAGGGAGGAGCTAATGTTTCATCACAAAGTGTTTATACATTTACGCTCAATGCTAATACAACCCTGAAAGCGGTTTTCACTCCCATAAATACTTATGAATTAATTTTAAATGCTGATGGTGGTGCCAAAACTTATATGATTTCAGTTACGCCTGCGCCTACGGTTGTTGGTGGAAAAAATATGTACGAAAATGGCACCAATGTTACTCTTTCAGCTTCAAATAACGACATTCTGACATTTACGAATTGGGAAAACAGCCAAACCAATGCAGTAAGAACAGTTTCAATGACGGAAAATAAAAACATAACAGCAGTTTACAGTGCCATCGATTATTTGGCTGCATGGGATTTTTATATGCCCGGCAATGGCGGACGTGCTGCCGATTTTACTTCAAATACAGAAAACGAAGCTTCAACACTTGTACTGCGTTTGGCTGATGGAACAACATCGAGTTGGCTCGATAAATCGCAGGTGGCTGCCGGCGGTTACGAAGGCGCTCCAGCTGCCGTAAACTGGAAACCGCTTGCCGATAAATATTATTATCAAATTATGGTAAATGCTTCGGAGTTTAAAAATTTGTCAGTAAAATCGTCTATGCTTTTCAACTACAATGCATATTCAGTTCAAAATATAGAGTATTCGCTCAACGGCACCAATTTTACTAAACTTGGCTCCATCGAAATGACAAGTGCCAAAGTATGGTATCCCGCAACTTTTGCTTTACCCGCTGCCGCCGACTATGCTACAAAAGTGTATATCCGCTGGATTCCTGATTACACATCGGCAGTTTTAGGTACTGCTTCTGCCAATGATGGTACTTCTATCTCCGGAATTTATGTTTTTGGGAAAAAAGAAGTCCCGAACGATGGAGCAGCTCCTGTTTTAGTATCGTCAGTTCCTGCTAACAATGCTTCGGGCGCATCAACTACAGGAAAAATTGTGCTGAATTTCGATGAAAAAGTACAGGTTGCAGCTGGAACTACAGCTACAATTGGTTCAAAAACTGTTTCGCCCGTTGTTTCAGGCAAAACCATAACTTTCGCTTACACCGGACTTGATTACAACACAGCTTACACATTTACATTGGCAGCCGGAAAAATTTCTGATTTATCGGGAAACACTATGACTCAAGGCATCAGTATTGCATTCACCACTATCAATCGGCCTGTTGTAACCAAAAAAACATTCGATTTCGTTGTTGGCAGGGATGGCGATTTTAAAGCAGCGTTAGATGCTGCAAAAGCTGCACAATCAAGCGGAAACCGTTTCTATATTTTCTTCCCCGATGGCGAATACAATATTGGAGCTAACACCGGCGATGCCAACCAAATGACAACTATTTCAGTGCCAAATCTCTCTCTTATCGGCCAAAGCCCAAATGTGATGCTCTTTAATCAGTCAATTCAGGAATCAATTAACAGTACCGCTACAATCTATTTTACTTCCGGAAGTTCAAACAATTACATACAGGATATTATTTTGCGCAATAAAATGGATTTCCGCACAGGTTCGCTTAAAGGACGCGGAGTGGCGCTTTGGGATCAGGGCAATAAAAACATTTACAAAAATGTAAAACTGCAAAGCAATCAGGATACGTATTACAGTGGTAGCGGACGTTCATATTTTGAAAATTCGGACATTCACGGTACGGTTGACTTCATTTGTGGTGGTGGCGATATTTTCTTCAACGAATGTTTGATTTATCTCGAAGAACGCAGCGGTAATGTAATAACTGCACCGGCAACAAGCAGCAATTGGGGTTATGTATTTAATAATTGTACAATTGACGGATATGCTGTAAACAACAACAGCTACAGACTTGGTCGCCCCTGGAGTAATGCACCAAAAGCAGTTTACCTGAACACCACCATGAAAGTTCTGCCTGTATCAGCCGGTTGGGGCGACCCAATGAACGTGGTTCCTGCCGTATTTGCCTAAGCGGACGTCGCACAACTTACACTCAGGATGCTACAACTGTTGTGCTTAATCCTGTTCTTTCGGCTTCCGCTGCTGCAAATTATACTATCGAAAATGTGTTGGGCGGAACCGATGCATGGCAACCAAAACTTTATACCGATCAGGCTGCTGCTCCAGTAATTGCTATCATGGGCAACAGAATAGTATGGGACAATAATGACTATGTGCTTTGCTGGGCAGTGTTCAGAGATAATGTTTTAGAAGCTTTTGTAACCACTAACAGCTACGAAATTCCGATTCCGATTGGTCTTGCCAGAGGAGCTTCAATGTACACCGTCAGAGCTGCCAACGAAATGGGTGGTTTGGGTGCACCTTCCAATGCCGTTGAGTTTGTTTCGGCGCTCGACAATGTAAACTATAATGCAGTTGTTATCAGCGAAGATTATTTTACCATCGATGGTAAAAAATTACTGAACTTTGATAAATACAGAGGCGTGGTACTGAAAAGAACTAAATACTCCAACGGCAATGTGGTAACTGAGAAAATAATGAAATCGGAATTCTGATTTTTTTTAAAGTCAATAATAAAAAAACAGCCCGTGAATGGATTTTCGCGGGCTGTGTTTTTCTATATCCAATTATTGAATTAGTTTTGCTTTTTGAAATCTCTGAATTGTACTACAGGTTTTGAATTTGTTTTAATAAACAATCCGGCAAATAATAAATTTTGATAATAAAACTCTGATTCTAAACGTTTATTTCTAAAAAAATGAAACCTCACATTCTGTTAATTGCTCTGACTGTTTTCTGATTGCTTCCTGCTTCGTACGGACAGAAAAACAATGCTGCCCGAAATACTACGCACAGAACTTTGCAGCCAAGAAAAGTAAATGTGATTCTATTCGGAGATTTTCCTGAAGCAAGGGCAAATTACTTTGTTACCGAACTCAGAAAGGTGATTCCGGTAGTTGAAATAACGAAAGTACACGAGAAATTACCTGAAAGTGCATGGTATGCTCCCCGCAAACGATATCTGGCTATAAAAATATTAGATTAC